>NZ_CAJPMA010000033.1 GCF_905371695.1 uncultured Campylobacter sp.
TATCGTCGCGGTGTGCGGTAAGATTATGTTAATGCCGGGCCTTCCTAAAACGCCTGCGGCGGTAAATATGAAAATAGACGCTAACGGCGAAATAAGCGGGCTTGCTTAGGCGACCCGCCCGTTTTTTATTTATCCGATTTAACTTCTAATTTGCCGCGACCGCGAAAATTTTAAGCGAGCTAAAATGACTGATGAATTTTATATGAATTTAGCCCTAAACGAGGCGTGGAAATATCAAATTTTAACTTACCCGAACCCGGCCGTAGGCTGTGCGATATTAGATAAAAACGGCAAAATTTTAAGCGTAAAAGCGCATAAAAAAGCGGGATTTTTACATGCCGAGCCGCTAGCGGTTTTGTTTGCGCTTTTTGAGCAATCGCCCGAAATTTTAGAAAAATTTACGCGCGAATACGAAGCGAAATTCGGGGTAAAATTTTTAGGCGGCGCGAGCGCTCGGCAAGATTTCGCCGCCCGAAATTTACTAGCCGCGCTCGACGCGGCAGATCTAAACGCCGCGTTTTGTTACGAATTTATTCTAAAAAACCACAACGGCGCGCTTGCGGGAGCGCGGGCGTTCGCGACGTTAGAGCCCTGCGCCCATGAGGGTAAAACCCCTTCGTGCGCCAAGCTTTTAGCGGAGTTAAAATTAGACTCCGTCGTAATCGCGTGCGCGGACGAAAACGAGGCGGCTAGCGGCGGAGCGAAAATTTTAAAGGAAGCCGGCGTGCGCGTGGAGACGGGCGTTTGCGAAGACGCGGGGCGCACGCTTATCGAGCCTTTTAACGCGTGGCGACGCGGAAATTTTAGCTTCTTTAAGATCGCGCTTTGCGCTAACGGCGTAGCGACGGGCGGCGTCGTATCAAACGAGGAAAGCCGCGCTCACATGCACGCGCTACGCTCGGTCGTAGACCTACTCGTAATCGGCGGCGCTACCGTGCGCGCCGATCGTCCGACGCTTGATGCGCGACTAGCTTCGGGCGGCCGCGCCCCTAACGTGCTGATTTATTCGCGCGAGCGGGACTTTGACGCGGGCATTCCGCTTTTTAGCGTGCCCGGTCGCCGCGTAGAAATTTCAGACACGCTTGATAGCGCGCTAAAATCGGGGCTAACGATGATCGAGGGCGGCGAAAATTTCTTGCGCGAGCTTGATCCGCGCGTGCGCTGGGTTTTGATTTATAGATCAAGCGAGTTTAAAGACGCTCCCGCCGTGCGGCTAAATTTAAAGCTAACGCCTTTATTTAGCGGTAGGCTCGCGGACGGATTTTACGCGTGGTATAGGCGCGAGGATTAGGCTTGCCGCGCGCAAAATTCGCGGATTCTATCGCTTATTTGTCGTGCGGGAACTATGGCTGATTTACGGAAATTTATTTTACGGACAAGACTTAGCGCTAGTTAAATTTGCTGCCGTGCGCGACTAGACGCAGCGATAAACCTTACTCGCGCCTAGCCCGTCTTTACGCCGCCTTAAACCGCCGTCCGTCGCTGCTTCTAAAATGCCGTAAATTTACGTTACGCCGAATGCCTGCCGTGCGCGCCTCGTAAACGCCGACAAAACGCGCCGCATTAGCCCGCTCTTGCCGAATTTGCTCTTGCCGCCGACTTTCTAAGTTTATAGGCTAAAATTTTACCCGCGTCGCAAGCTCGCGACTAAATTTTCCGCCTTTTTGCAAATTTGTTGCCTGATTTGGCTCCGCTTCTCGTTCGATTAAATTTATAAATTTATCGCCCGCAAATCGGTAACCGCCCAGTTTCTTTTCAAAATCCATTTGATCTATTTTGCTCAGTTTCCATAGCTCATCCGCGCCAACCGGAGTCGAGTTTCTGTGGTCGTAGACTAGCATCTCGTCAAGGCCGTATTTTGAGACCATAAAGTCGTAGTTGTCTTTAAATTTCGAGATTATTTTCACGGCGCACCTTTAAATTTACCTCGCCTTAGCTTCAAAAAATGCCGAGATTAGCGAGTTTGCGCCTTGATTTATAAATTTTTGCACCGCTTTTTCGTAGACGGACGGCTTTGCCCAGACGGGCTCGGCCACGCCGCTTAGCTTTTCTAGCTCTGCGCGCGCGGAATAATAATCGCTCACCTCGTCGATAAGTCCGAGTTTTGCGGCATCGCGAGCGAGAAATACCCGCGCGTTGGCCCACTCTTTGCTTTTGTTTGCGTCCAGATTTCTATCGGCCGCCACGTCGCTTACGAACATCTCGTAGCTGGCGTTTACGAGTTCTTGCAGCTGCTCGCGCTCGATTTTGCTCCACGGGCGCAGAAACGTCCCCGCCTCTTTATACTCGCCCGCTTTTACGACTTGCTGCGAGACGCCGATTTTAGCCGCTAGCTCGCTAGCATCCGCGCCTTGCATTATCACGCCGATCGATCCGATAAACGCGCCCGGATTTGCTAAAATCTTGTTTGCGCCCGCACCCGCGTAGTAGCTACCGCTCGTCATCGACCCGCCCGCGTATGCGACCACGGGCTTTGCGGCGCGTAGATTTTTGACCGCCGTGTGTAGCTCGACGCTAGGCGCCAGCGCTCCGCCCGGGCTATCGATATAAAGCAGCACGCCCTTGATATCGCCGTCCTTGCGCGCGGCCTCGATCTTTTCTAGCGCCTCGCCGGCGTCCATGATCGCGCCCGATAGATTTATCTGGGTTAGGTTGGGCGGATTTACGCTCTCGCCCTTGCCGCTAAAAAATATCAAAAACACGATGAGCAAAAAGAGCATCGCCTTAAAATAGGTGTTTATGAAGCGAAAAACGGCGCCGACGCCGCGAAAAATAGTTCTTAAAATTTGCATCTTAATCCTTTAAATTTAGGGCTAAAATTTCACCCGTTCGCCGCCCACGTAGAGCCGCTCGCACTCTTTTGTCTGCAAGATTAGCTGCGTTATAAGCTCGCTTTGGCCTACGTCCGAAAACCCCTTAAATACGGCGATATCGGCGAATTTACCGACGGATAGCTCGCCCGAGTTTAGATTTAGCGCGCGCGCTCCGCCAGCGGTAGCGGCGATGAAAATTTCGCGTGCAAGATCGTTTAGTTCGCGGTTTGGATGCGTCATTAACGCCGCTCGCATCTCGCCTAGAAAATTTAGGCTGATATTCGAGCTAAGTCCGTCCGTGCCGATATTTAGGCTCAAATTAGCGCTCTTTACGGCGCTTAGATCGAGCGAGCGCGCGCCTAGCAGGCGATTTGAGACCGCGCAGTGCGTGATGCCGTGAAGCTCGGGGTCGAAATTTAGCTTTGTAAAATCCGCCCAAACGCAGTGCGTAAATAGCGTGCGAAGCCCCGTAAACATCGCTAAATACGCGCTTGGCGAATACATAGGCGCGGGAGTCGGCGTAAAGCGCTTTAAATGCGCGCCAAACGCGCCCGTCCCCGAAGTCAGCCATTCAAGCTCGTGCGAGCTTTCCAAAAAATGCGTCGAAACTAGCAAACCCCGCTCGCGGGCGAAATTTAGCGCTTTTGCCGCTAAGACCGGGTGCAAAGAATAGGGCGAATGCGGCGAAACGGCGGGCGTAAAGCGTTCGCCTTTTAGCTCGGCGCTTTGTTTAAAACGCGCCTCAAACGCGGCGAAATTTTGCTCGCAGACGGCCGGATTAGAACCTAAAATTTCGTTAAAAAACACGACGCGGGCGGGCGAAGCTGCTAAAATTTCCAAATCTTTGCCGAAGCTTGATACCGCGCCCACCGCGCCCACGCCGCTTTTTAGCATCGAATTTAGCGCGTCCGCCATTATTTTAGGCGTGCATTTAGCCGCAAGCTCGCCGCCTTTTTCTACGATCGAGCCTAGCCATTTTACGAAATCGCCGTAAATTAGGCTAGACGAGTTCGCGCTAAATTCCAAATGCGCGTGGGTATTGACAAACGCGGGCGTTATAATTGCATCGCCTAGATCGGTAAATTCGGCGTTTACGTAGCGTTTTTTAAGCTCGCGCGCGTCGCCTACGGCTAAAATTTCATTATCGAACGCGACCGCGCCGTCCTTTAAAATTTTACAATCCCGCCCGCCTAAGATTATGCTATTTGCTTTTAAAATTTTCATTTTCGCCCCTTGAAATTTTGCGATTGTAGCCAAAATTTAGCAATAAATTTGTATAATCAAGCCCGAAATTTCGAAAAAAGGACGGAAATGGCGGACAAAAATCTAAAAATAATGGTAATCCAAGGACCTAATATCAATGTGCTAGGGCTTCGCGAGCCCGGTATCTACGGCTCGATGAGAATGGAAGACATCCATGCGCAAATGAAGATCGTAGCCGATCAAAATAGCGTAGACATCGACTTTTTCCAAAGCAATTTAGAAGGCGAAATCGTCGATAAAATTCAAGAGTGCTTAGGCGAAGCCGACGGCATAATTATTAACCCAGCCGCCTACACGCACACTTCGATCGCTATTCGCGACGCGTTAAGCGCGGTAAATCTTCCCGTTATCGAGGTGCATATAAGCAATATTTACCGCAGAGAAGAGTTTCGCCACAAAAGCTTAGTAGCTGCGGTAGCTGCGGGTCAGATAGCGGGATTCGGCCCCGTGGGGTATCATTTGGCGATGATCGGCATGCTGCAAATTTTTGAACAAGTAAAAGCGATGAGAGCGGCGCAAGCGCAGCAATGAATTATATCTTAAAAGACGAAAGCGCGCTTTTTTTTGAATGCGGTTACAGCTGCGACAACGCGCTTTTGCTTAAAATTTCGGGAGAGAAATTTTTCTTAACCGACGCGCGCTATTTCTTTGAGGCTCAAACACTCGTAAAGCAGGGTGTTTGCGTCGTTTTGAGCGAGCGAAATTTAATAAAAGACGCGCGGGCGATAATCCGAAAATTTCGCCCCGCGAAGATCGCTTTTAACCCCCAAGAAATGAGCGTAGCAAGCTTTGAAGCGCTTTTTAAGGGGATTGGAGTAAGGGCGGTTCCGCGCGCGAATTTCTCGCAAATTTCGCGTATCGTAAAAACCGAAGACGAGATAAAAATTTTAAAGCGCGCCGCGCGGCTAGGAGCGGAGCGTTTCGACGAATTCGCCGCGTTCGTGCGCGAAAACGGCGAAGGAATGAGCGAACGCGAGCTATTTTTTAACGCCGAGCTTATTTTTAAAAAACGCGGCGAGCTAGACCTTAGCTTTTCGCCTATCGTAGCTATCAACGAAAACGCCGCTAAAGCCCACGCTCTACCGTCTGAAAAGCGTTTAAGAGCGGGCGATTTGCTGTTGCTGGACGCGGGGGTAAAATTCGGTCGTTATTGCTCGGATAGGACGCGTACGGCGTACTTTGACGAAAATTTTAACTTCGGCAAAGAGCAAAATTTTAAAGACGCCAGGCGCCAAGAAATTTACGAGATCGTAAAAGAGGCGCAAGCGCGAGCTATCGCGGCGGTTATGCCGGGCAAAAAGGCGCGCGAAATCGATGCGGTGGCTAGGAATTTTATCGCGGCGCAAGGCTTTGGGCGCGAATTTTATCATAGCACGGGACACGGCGTGGGCGTAGATATACACGAGCTGCCCGTAATTAGCGCTAGAAGCGAAACGGTAATAAAAGAAGGAATGGTGTTTAGCGTGGAGCCCGGGATTTATTTACCAGGAGAGCTTGGCGTGCGTATCGAGGACGTCGTGGTCGCGCGCGCGGACGGGGCTGAAATTTTATGAAGCTCGCGGGCGCTAGAAGGCTCGTAAAAAGCCGCTTTTTTCCGAGTAAATTTAGCGTGAGCGGAGAGTTTAAATTTTACGCCTTTATCGGATTAGGCGGTAATATCGGCGATACGAAAAGGCGGTTTAGCCGCTTTGTTCGCGCGCTTAGAAACGATAGGCGTTTTGGCGTTTGCGAATGCTCGCAAATACTTGAAAACGCGGCGTTTGGCTACGTTAATCAGTCCGATTTTAGCAACGCCGTAATCGGCGTAAGAACGAGTCTGGCGGCTAACGCGCTGCTAAAAATTTTACAGCGTTACGAGCTAAAATTTAAGCGCGAAAGAAGCTTTAAAAACGCGCCTAGAACGCTTGATTTAGACATTTTATATTTTAGCGGGCGCGCACGCGAAAGCGAGCGTCTAAGACTGCCTCATCCGGGCGCGCGCGAGCGTATCAGCGTGATCGTGCCGATGGGATTAATGGCGATTTAAAGGGGAAAATTTGGCTACGAAATTTTATACGTTTACGGGCGAGAGCAGTATCGAAGCGCTCAAAAAAGCGAAGGAAGCGTGCGGCGAAAAGGCGATTTTAGTAACTACTAAGCAAATTCAGGCGAAAACGATAAATAAAAAACCGCTTTACGAAATTTTAGTCAGCGTCGAAGAGGACGAAGCGCCCGCAAAACCGCGCCTAAACCCCAGAGCGGCGAACTACGAAAACGCCTACTCGAAATTTAACCAAAGCTACGAGCCTTCTCAAACTCGCGCCAAACCCGCGTCCCTGGCGCAAGCTAGCCAAAGTGCGGCTAAAACCCTCTCGCCCGAGCCTTACGGCGGCGAGCTAAAAAGCCGTCCGCTAGAAAATTCTCGCGAAATTTTAGACGCTTCTAGCGCGAATTTTAGCCAAAGCCCGCGCGGAAATTTAAAAGAGGGCGCAAAAGGAGGCGCCGACGAGGACGTGTTGCTTAATATCTCGCAAGTAGCCAAGGAGATTAGTCAAATCGCAAACGTAGATATGGCCGAAATCGACGAAAAGCCCCAAGTCGCGGGAGTAAATAAAAAAATCGACGACGTGGCGAGGCAGGTGTCGGCGCTAAGCGAAAAGATGGATCTAATGGCCGATATGATCTGGGAGGACAAGGCCTCGCAGCGCGATCATTTGGTTATCCCGCCGGAATTTGCTAGCATCTATAAATCCGCGAAACTAAGCGGCATGAAGGCCGAACATTTAGAGGCCATAATGACGACTACGATAGAAAATTTGCCCGCGTCTATGAAGGCAAATCCGACCGCGGTTAAGCGCTATTTTTACTCGCTTTTGCGAAATATGCTGCCTTGCAGAAAAGAGCCTAGCGTAAGAAAACAGCGCATTATGATGTTAGTAGGGCCTACCGGCGTAGGCAAAACCACGACGCTAGCCAAGCTTGCCGCGCGCTTTGCCTACGGCGGCGAGAAACGCTATAAAACAGGCATTATTACGCTAGATACTTATCGTATCGGCGCAGTCGAGCAGCTGTTTCAATACGCTAAAATGATGAAGCTGCCGATCCTAGACGTCATCGAGGTCGAGGATTTTAAAGGTGCGATAAAAACGCTAAATAGCTGCGATATGATCCTGATAGACACGACGGGAAATTCGCAATACGACAAAGAAAAGCTTGAAAGACTAGCTAGCTTTTTAAAGCACGGCGGCGCGCAGATAGACGTGAGTTTGGTGCTTTCGGCGGGCTCAAAGATCGAGGATTTAATAGAAATTTACGGCGGATTCGGTTTTTTAGGCATCGATACGCTAATTTTTACGAAATTCGACGAGACTAAAATTTTCGGCAACGTCTTTTCGCTAATTTACGAGACGGGTACGCCCGTTAGCTTTTTTAGCGTAGGGCAAGAGGTTCCAGACGATCTAGTCGAGGCTAAGAGCGAATTTTTAGTCGAGTGCGTGCTGGAAGGCTACAAAAAAGGCGTAACCGGAGAGCGCGATGAATAACCAAGCCAGACGGCTGCAAGATATCGTCTCGCCCGCAAACCCTACGAATAAAAATACGCATTTCGTAGCGGTAACGAGCGGTAAAGGCGGCGTGGGCAAAAGTACGATAAGCGCGAATCTAGCCAACGTTCTTTCGCAAAACGGTTATAAGACGGCGCTGTTAGACGCCGACATAGGGCTAGCGAATTTAGACGTTATTTTAAACGTAAAAATGGGTAAAAATTTGCTCCACGTATTAAAAGGCGAGTGCGGCTTGCGCGAAATTTTAGTGCCGGTAAACGAAAATTTGACGCTGATACCGGGAGAAAGCGGCGATGAAATTTTAAGGTTTAATAGCCAATTTTTATACGAGCGGTTTTTGGACGAGGCTAGCGAGCTGGACGATCTTGATTTTATGATAATAGACACGGGAGCGGGTATCGGCGGCAGCACGCAGACGTTTTTAGAAGCCGCCGACGAGGTCTTGGTAGTAACGGTGCCCGATCCTTCTTCTATCACCGACGCTTACGCCGTGATTAAAATTTTAAGCCGCTTTAAAGACAATCCTATGCTTTTGATGAATATGGTTAAAAGCGAAGCGGAGGCGGTTAGAATTTTTCAAAACATTAAGCGCGTGGCGGCGGCTAATATCGGCGGAAATTTACGCCTGGATTTGGCGGGGTTTTTGCAGATAGACAAAGGGGTCTCGCGTAGTATTAAGCAACGCACGCTATTTACCGACGATATGAAATTTAGCGCGGCGGCCGATCAGATAAGGATGATCGCGTCGAATTTACTGTTTAGGTTGGAACGAAAAGTGCTTGACGACAAAACCGGTCGAAGCTTTGGAAGCTTTTTAAGACGGCTAATCGAGCAATTTTAGCAAGGAGTGCGCATGAGAGCGGAAAATTTTATAGCGTTTTTTACGGTTTGCGGATTTTTTATAGGCGTAGTTTTTACGATTTTAAAAGTAAGCGAACCGATTGAAATGCTAGTTTATACGCTAATTATCACGTTATTTTTTTACCTAATCATTCACGTCGTAATCATGAACTACGTCGACGTTCGCCGCACCATGAAGCGCTTTTTCGATAAAGAGCGCCACGAGGAGATCGCCGAATACCTAATCTCCGAGCTCGCCGTCAGAGAAAAGCGTATGGATAATATAATGGCGATCGTAACTAATCAAGGCGCGGGCGAAATTTTAGGCAAAGAAGATGCAAAAAATAGAGCAAAAGCCGCTTAACCCCTACGCGCAAAATATTAAAAAAGCCCAAGACGACATAGTCTTGCAGTATATGCCCGCTCTTCGGGCTATGGCGTTTCGCCTAAAAGAACGCCTGCCTAATACCGTAGACGTGAACGATCTAATCGGCACGGGCGTGGAGGAAATGATAAAGCTATCGCGTAGATACGACAAGGAGCAAAACGACTCTTTTTGGGGATTTGCCAAAAAGCGCGTTTACGGCGCTATGCTTGATTTTTTGCGCTCGCTGGACGTCATTAGCCGCACGTCTCGCACGCTGGTTAAGTCCATAAACGCGGCGATAGACGAATATTTTAACGAGCACGAGGATGAGCCTAGCGACGAATTTTTGGCGAATAAGCTCGGCGAAGACGTGGAGAAAATTCGCGACGCGCGTGGAGTTAGCTCTATTATAACGCTGCTTCCGTTAGACGATCAGATCGAGCTTTCGGGCGGCGGAGATACTTTTGAATGCGTCGAAAAAGAGGATCTGATCGAAAAGATCGAGCGAATTTTGCAAAAATTTAACGAGCGCGAGCAGTTAATCATTCAGCTTTATTATTACGAGGAGCTAAGCTCGAAAGAAATTAGCGAAATTTTGCAAGTCAGCGAGAGTAGAATTTCGCAAATTCACAAGCGATTGCTTGAAAAAATACGAGAGAATTTGGGGGCTTAATGGCTGATATTTTAAGTCAAGAAGAGATCGACGCGCTACTTGAAGTAGTAGACGAGGAGGGCGACGCAAGCTCGATGGAGGTGCCCGCTAGCACCAAAGACGACCAGCGCCAGATAGTAATTTACGATTTTAAGCGCCCAAACCGCGTCAGCAAGGAGCAGCTTCGCGCGATAAAGGGCATCCACGACAAACTCGCGCGAAATTTGGCGTCTCAAATTTCAAGCGTTATGCGCAGTATCGTAGAAATTCGCCTGCATAGCGTAGATCAGATGACCTACGGCGAGTTTTTGATGAGTTTGCCGAGCCCTACGAGCTTTAACGTATTTTCTATTAAACCGCTCGACGGCAACTGCGTTTTGGAGATAAATCCGAGCATCGCCTTTCCTATGATAGATCGTTTGCTCGGCGGTAACGGCGAAAATTTCGAGACTAGCCGCGAACTAACCGATATCGAGGTAAATTTGCTAGACGCCGTGCTTAGGATGATAATGCAGCGTCTAAAAGAGAGCTGGGCGATGATAACTGATATGTATCCTAACGTCGAGGCCAAGGAAAGCTCGCCCAACGTCGTGCAGATAGTCAGCCAAAACGAGATCGTAATAATGGTAGTAATGGAGATAATCGTCGGAAATTCCAGCGGCATGATAAATATCTGCTATCCCGTGATCTATTTAGAGCCGATTTTAAGCCGCCTCGCAAACCGCGACATAATGCTAGGCGAAACTAGCGCTAAAAAAAGTAGAAACAAGGAGCTAAAAACGCTAATCGGACGCGCGGAAATTTTATACGAAGCGATCTTGGGGCAAACGGTAATTAGCGTAAACGAGTTTTTAAATTTAAAAGAGGGCGATATTTTGCGGCTCGATCGCGGCGCGGATGACAAAGCGATCGTTTGCATCGATAAAAAAGAGGTCTTTTTAGCGCAGATGGGGCTTCACCGCTTCCGCAAATCCATAAAGATCGAGCAGCTAATCCGCTCGGACAAAGACGAGATCAAAAATATACTAGAACGCTACGAGGAAGAGCGCAAAGCCAAGCTAATGGCATACGAAAACGAAGAAAATTTAGAGGAAGACGAAAACAATGAATACCATGAATGATTTTTTTAGCCTTTTTACCGGCGAGCTAAAAGCTACGATCGAGGGACTTACCGGCAGAGCGCCTGAAATAGGCGAAAGAAACGACTTCGACGCGCCTTCGCAAAACGGCATAAAGCCGCCCGTCGTAGTCGCGAACGTAACGCTAAAAGGAGACGTAAATACCAAAGCCGAGCTACTTTGCACGCCGGTGCTGGTAAGCGCGGTTAGCGAATGGATGATGGGCGAGGAGGAAATTTCTAAGAACGAAAATTTAGGTTCGGACGAGCTTGACGCGGCGAAGGAAATTTTCTCGAATTTGCTTTCGGCGTTCGCGACCTCTTTGGGCGCGCAAAAAGAGCTGCCTAAAATTAGCTTCGAAGTGGCGAGCGTAAATTTTCTAAACGAAGAGTCGGAACTTGATCTAGGCGCTTACGAAAAGCTATTTTTATTTAACGTGAAGATGGAAGATATTAGCGAGCACGTGGGCTTTGCGTGCGACCGCGCGCTAATGAAAATTTTTGAGCCCAAATCCGCCGAAGCGCAAGCCCAAACGCAAGAAGGCGGCGATGCCAAGAGCGCGGGCAAAAGCGATCTAAGCGCGGAAGAGATGCGAAATATCGGGCTTATCATGGACGTGCGCCTACCGATCCGCGTGCGTATCGGCTCGAAGCGGATGCTGCTAAAAGACGTGCTTAGCATGGATATAGGCTCGGTTATCGAGCTAAACCAACTCGCCAACGATCCGCTTGAAATTTTAATCGGCGATAAGGTCATAGCGCTGGGAGAAGTCGTGATAATAGACGGAAATTTCGGCATTCAGATCACGCAGATCGGCTCGAAGCGCGAGCGATTGCAGCAGCTAAAATAAGGCTAAAATTTGAACGAAATTTTAAAGGATTTTAAAAAATTTCCCAAAATTTTAGACTACGCCAATAAAAGCGTTACTTTTTTCGGCTCGGCTAGATTTAACGAGGATAACGAGTATTGCAAGGCGGCGCACGATTTGGCCTTTATGCTCGGCGAGCGCGGATTTGCGGTGGTTACGGGCGGGGGCGACGGCATCATGCGCGCGGCTAACCGCGGAGCGTTTGAAAGCGGCAAAGCGCCCAGCGTCGCGCTAAATATAAGGCTGCCTTACGAGCAAGAGACTAATCCTTACGCGACGGCGAAGTACCTTTTTTCAAATTTCAGCCCGCGAAAATTCGCGCTCATAGAAGGCTCGATAGCGTTCGTGGTATTTCCGGGCGGGTTTGGGACGCTAGATGAGCTGTTTGAAATTTTAGTACTCGCGCAAGTGGGTAAAAAACGGGCTAAAATTTATCTTTTCGGCGCAAAATTTTGGAGCGGACTGGACGCGTTTATCCGCCAAACGCTCGCCGCTCAAAAAACCATAAGCGAAGCCGACGTAAATTTATACGAAATCACCGACGACGTAGAGCGCATAGCGCGCGAAATTTGCGATATTTAAAATTCGGATATATAATCTCTCTTTTACTTTAAATTTACAAAAGGCGAAATTTTATGAAAATAATGGTGGCGATGAGCGGCGGCGTGGATAGTACGATGACGGCTAAAATTTTACAAGAGCAAGGGCACGAGATACAAGGGTGCTATATGATGCTGCACGATAAGCCCGGCTACCACGAGGAAAATATTCGAAAAGTGCGTAAAGTAGGGGATTTCCTGGGTATAAAAGTTCATATCTTAGACTTGCGGGAAAAATTTCACGAGTTCGTATACGATCCTTTCGTGCAGCTTTATAAAGAGGGCAAGACGCCCAATCCCTGCGCGCTTTGCAACCGCTTTATCAAGCTGGGCGCGCTACTAAATTTCGCCAAAGAGCAAGGCTGCGAAAAGCTAGCCACCGGGCACTACGTGCGCGTGATAGACGGCTTTATCACGCAGGCTTTGGATCCTAGCAAAGATCAAAGCTATTTCTTGGGGCAAGTACCCAAAGAGACGCTAAAAGACGTGATTTTTCCGTTAGGGGATAAATTTAAAAAAGATATTAAACAAATGGCGAGCAAGGTGAGCGTATTGCAAGAGTTCGCCACGCAAGCCGAGAGTAGCGAAATTTGCTTCGTCGAGGACACTTACATCGAGATTTTAAACCGCCATTACGATACGAATTTACCGGGCGACGTCGTCGATAAAGAGGGCAAAGTCATCGGTCGCCATCAAGGCTATATGCACTACACGATCGGCAAAAGGCGCGGATTTGAAGTATTCGGCGCGCACGAGCCGCACTTCGTCCTTAGTATAGACGCGGCTAAAAATCGTATCGTAGTCGGAACGAAAAACGATCTCGCGCAAAAAGAGGTCGAGCTTGAAAGCGTGAATTTATTTATCCAGGAAAGAGAATTCGACAGCGAAGTAAAGATCCGCTACCGAAGCCCGAAAATAGACGCTCGCGTGAAAGTCGGCGCAGACGGCAAAACCGCCGTGTTAACGTTAGCGCAAAACGCTCTTGGCGTGGCCAAGGGACAGCTTTGCACGATGTATGACGGTGATAGGGTGATTGGAAGCGGATTTATAAAATCCTAACCGCGCGTCGTCTCGTCGCGACACGCGACCGCTATCTCAAAATTTGTATAATTTTCTGCCCTTCGTGCGTCCGTATGCCCGTTTTCCGCCATTAAATTTAAGTCGCCTTAGTTTAGCTTAGTAACGCCCTTGCCCGTCCGCGCTCGCCGAACGGCGCCGCGCGAGCCGACCTTCGCGCGCGAATTAATGACGAATTTGCTCGCCGATTTTCCGAATTTAGCCGTCCTAGCCGCGATTCATCAAGAGGAGCTTAAAGATTTATTTAGCGCGGATCTGAACTTTCGCGGCGAAATTTAGCCGCGCGGCGATTCGTCTTAAAATTTAAGCCGCTTTTAGTTAAAATGCGCCTCAAATTTTACTACGAGGCAAAAAATGAGAGGCTATAAAATTTTCTCCGGTACCGCAAATATCGAGCTTTCCAGAAAAATTTCGCAGTATTTGTCGCTGCCGCTTAGCGAGGCTAGCATCAAGCGTTTTAGCGACGGCGAGATCAGCGTGCAAATCGGCGAGAGCGTGCGCGGCAAGGACGTATTCGTCGTGCAGCCGACCTGTGCTCCGGCAAACATCAACCTAATGGAGCTGCTAATCTTAACCGATGCGCTAAGACGCAGCTCGGCAAGCTCGATCACCGCGATAGTGCCTTATTTCGGCTACGCTCGCCAAGACCGCAAAGCCGCTCCGCGCGTGCCGATAACCGCAAAGCTCGTAGCCAATATGATGCAGACGGCCGGTATCGATCGCGTGGTTACGATGGATTTGCATGCGGGGCAGATTCAAGGATTT
Source organism: uncultured Campylobacter sp. (assembly GCF_905371695.1). GTDB lineage: Bacteria > Campylobacterota > Campylobacteria > Campylobacterales > Campylobacteraceae > Campylobacter_A. The sequence goes on from NZ_CAJPMA010000033.1 coordinate 13,905, forward strand.
TTCGACGTGCCGGTCGATAATCTCTACGGCTCGATCGTATTTAACGACTACGTTAGATCTAAAAATTTACCCAATCCGATCGTAGCAAGCCCCGACGTAGGCGGCGTAGCGCGCGCCAGAGCGCTGGCTAAAAATCTAAATTTAGACATGGTTATCGTCGATAAACGCCGCGAAAAGGCTAACGAAAGCGAAGTGATGAACGTCATAGGCGACGTATCGGGTAAGGACGTGATACTCGTAGACGACATGATCGACACCGCCGGCACGATCGTAAAGGCCGCCGAGGCGTTTAAAGAGCGCGGCGCGGTAAGCGTAATGGCGTTTTGCACGCACCCGGTGCTCTCCGGACCCGCGTACGAAAGGCTCGCAAAAGGCGCGTTAGACGAGCTGGTGGTAACCGATACGATCCCGCTAAAAGAAAATTTGCCTTGTATTAAGGTGCTTTCCGTAGCGCCACTTTTCGGCGAAGTTATACGCCGCGTCTACCACAACGAAAGCGTAAATTCGCTATTCGTCTAGCCTAAATTTCGGCGAAATTTTAAAATTTTGCCGAAATTTTTCTTTTTAAATTCTCGTATTATTAGTTTGCGCCGATTGCAGGTTGAGTTTAAATGCGCTTTGCCTTGCCGTTTTGCCGCGATTTTGCGCGGCCTAGCTCGCCTATCTCAGATTTCGCCGTCGCCCGCCTGCGGTTATCGCGGTTTAAATTTACGCCGTTTTTGCGCGACTCGTAGCTTTGAGCGCTTGCGGCCGCGCTAAATTTTAAATTTTTGCGCCATAAAGCTAAGCTTGCCCGCTAAGCTCGTCTAGCAAATTTTGCAAATTTACGCCCGCTAAGCTATCAAACATCGATTTGCTGCGCGGAGCCAAATTTAGGCGTCAAAAGCGCCTCGATCCTGCCTCCTAGCGGACAAGGCGGCGGCGAGTTTTTGTGAATTTTAAAGATGTCGTTTTCGCCCTCGTTTACCGCCGAAAATATATCAAAAAGCGTGATTTGATCAGGCTTTTTAGCTAGGCTCGCACCGCCCGTGCCCGCGCTTACGTTTATCAAATTTGCAGATTTTAAAAGCCTGATTATATTTCGCACGATGACGGGGTTCGTACCGACGGTGCCGGCTAAAAATTCGCTCGTGTTTTTTTCGTCCTTAAAAAACTCGCAACTAAGCAGGATGTGGATAGCGATGGAAAATTTTTGTCCTATTTGCATAATCAGCCTTTGTTTAAATTTAAAAGCCGCGCGTCCTTTTTGCGCGGCGTTATTTTAGCTAAATTACGCAAAATTTTAAGCTCACACTCTCTCGCCTACTGCGGTAAAGCGCTTTTGCACGAAAGCGCCGTTTTTTAGCTCGTCTATGACCGCGAGCGCTAGGTCTGCGTAGCTGATGTAGCTCTCGTTTTTGGAGTTTAGTATTAGATTATCGCCGCCAAGGACGTATCTGCCCGTGCGAGCGCCGTTTGCGTCGTAGTCTCCGGCAGGCGAGACGTATGTCCAGAGCACATCACTTCTGCCTTTTAGCTCAAAAAACGACTCCGCCGTAGCCTTTGCGACGCCCATGTACTCGGCGGGGAAGCTTGGCGTATCCATAACCATCGTCTGCTTATCGTCCACGTATAGCGTACCCGCGCCGCCGATCACTAGTAGCCTTGTTTTCGTACCGCTAAGCGCGTCTGCAAGGTGTTTTGCTACCTTTTTATGAAGCCCAAATGTTTCGGGCGTCCATGTCGCAAATGCGCTGATAACGGAGTCAAAGCCAGCTAGATCGGCTTTGCTAAGCTCAAAAACGTCTTTATAGACCACCTTTACCGCGTCGTTTTTATACTCTTTGTTTCGCACGATAGCCGTTACGTCATGCCCTTGTTTTAGGGCTTCTTGCACCAAATTTGAACCTGATTTTCCGTTTGCTCCGATGATTGCTACTTTCATTGTTTCTCATTTAAATTTGATTTGTTTTTATTGCCGCTTAAATTTACAGCCAGCTCGGCTTATACTCCATAGCGCTAGCGATTTCGTCCGCCGCTTCGGGCGCGATATCCCTTGCTAGCCCGAACGCCGCGTCGATCCCGGCGCAAACGCCGGAGCTCGTGTAAATACCGCCGTCGCGCGTCCACCGCGCCTTGCGCCGCCATTTTACGCGAGGATTTAAAGACGTAGCCCACCTCCAAGCCGCCTTATTCGTAGTCGCGATTTTACCGTCTAGTTCGCCCGTAAGCGAGAGCAACGCAGAGCCCGTACAGACCGTAAGCGTGAATTTATGAGTTTTACAAAGGCTCTTTAAAGCGGCTATAAATCTATCGTCGCAGACCGCGCTTCGCGCGCCCATACCGCCCGGTATTAGCAAAATATCGCGGGCGCGGATTTCGCCTAAATCGCTCGTTAAAATTCGAGTATCCGTCGAGCTCGTTACGACGCCGCCGCTTAGCGAAAAGTATGAAATTTTAGAGTTCGGCAAGCGAGATAATACGTCC
>NZ_CAJPMA010000034.1 GCF_905371695.1 uncultured Campylobacter sp.
GCATGCTCGCGCCGTAATACGCCGCCGACGTGCGCGAGGGTATAATCGCTCATAAAATCGCGGCTCACGTAGCGGACGTCGCGTTAGGCAAAGCGGGCGCTATCGAGCGAGATCACGCTATGAGCGACGCGCGCTACGCGTTTGATTGGAATAAGCAGTTCGAACTCGCGCTAGACCCCGAAAAAGCGCGCGAGCTACACGACGAAAGCCTGCCCGAGGAGGCGTTTAAAAAGGCGGAATTTTGCTCGATGTGCGGACCGAAATTTTGCGCGTATAAAATTTCTAAAAATTTAGTAAAAGGAGAAAAATGTTAAGCAAAGAACAAGTTATGGAACGCTTAAAGGGCGTTATTTATCCGGGCTTTGAAAAAAGTATCGTAGATTTCGGTTTCGTAAAGCGCGTCGAAGTCGGCGATCCGCTACAAATAGACGTAGAAATCGTAAGCTCCAATCCTGAAGTGGCGCAGGAGCTAAAAGAGGACATCCAGCGAGTAGTAAAACCGGACGTCGCGATGATTCGTATCATTCAGCCTAAAATGCCCGAAGAAAAATCTAACAGCCAAAGCGGTAAAAATATCGCTCCGCAGATTAAAAATTTCGTAATGGTAAGCTCCGGCAAAGGCGGCGTAGGCAAAAGTACGACTACGCTAAATTTAGCTATTTCGATGGCGAAACTGGGAAAAAAAGTGGGCTTGCTCGATGCCGACATTTACGGGCCCAATATCCCTAGAATGCTCGGAGAAAACGGTACTCAGCCGCAAGTTACGGGTAATAAGCTGCGCCCTATCGTAAGCCACGGCATCGAAATGATGAGTATGGGCGTGCTGATGGAAGAGGGCGCGTCGCTGATTTGGCGGGGATCTATGATAATGAAAGCTATCGAGCAGCTACTAAAAGACGTGCTTTGGAGCGATTTGGACGTGCTATTTTTAGACATGCCTCCCGGAACCGGCGACGCGCAGCTAACTCTGGCTCAAAGCGTGCCCGTAACCGCGGGCGTATGCGTAACGACGCCTCAGGTGGTGGCGCTAGATGATAGCAAACGCGGGCTTGATATGTTTGAAAAGCTGCATATTCCGATCGCGGGCATCGTGGAAAATATGAGCGGATTTATCTGCCCCGATAACGGCAAAGAATACGACATTTTCGGCAAAGGCACGACCGAGGCGCTCGCGAAGGAATATAACACTAAAATTTTAGCCGAAATTCCGATCGAGCCTGCCGTAAGGGTAGGCGGAGACAGCGGTAAGCCGATTAGCTTTTACGAGCCGAACAGTGTAACGGCGAAACGCTACGAAAAAGCCGCCGCCGAGCTTTGGGAAGCGATAGAAAAGATAAATAACGAAGGCGGCGCGGATAACTCGTCTATTCAGCCTGTAATGGACGGCAAGAGCGCTTGCTCGAAGTAAAATTTCAACCTAATTCCCGCTAGATTCGGCGGGAATTTTATCCATTCAAAAATTTTTGCGGGATTTTTTAAAATTTGGTAAGCTTTCCGCCCGAAATTTAGGCGGAAAACGAAAGCTATTTCGAGCAGCAAGAGCCGCAACAATCGGCAGGATCGGGCTCGTGCGTGATCCTGTTTCGCAAATCTCGCCTCATAAGTTCGATAGACCAAAACCATAGCGCGTGTCCGACGAACTCGGAAACGTGCTCGTACCAAGGCAGCGTTAAAAGCGGCGGCGTAAGGCCGAGGATAGGCAAAGTAATCACGTGAACGGCGATATTAACTAAAATACCTACCGCAACGCCTTGCCAAAGCGTGATTTTAGGAAATTTCTCCGCAAGCACGCAGTAGGCCACCGCAAAAACGATCGAAAATAAAATATGCGTAAAATGCACGTAGTTAAACGCATGTCCGGCAAACTCGTAAATCGCGGCATACGGGTCGGTAATACCCAAATAATCGCGTAAAAATACGTACGGCGGGTTTAGAAAATTTCGCGAGCAGTCGATTTGATCCGCCGCTCTAATAAGACTCTCCGGACCGCAAGCGGCGTTAAACATATCGTGCGGACTGCGCGGCGGCAACGGAAATTCCCCGCCCCATTTAACAAAAGCCGACATAATGCCGATAGGAATGCCTAGCAGCGCGGCCAAACCGAAACGTTTAGTAGTTTCATTACTCATAACGACCTCCAAAAATAAAATTTAGAGCGCAATTTTAGCACTTTTAAAATTATGTCGAGATTAATTATCAAAAACCTAGAAATATGTTTTTAAACAAATTTTCGCTAAACTCGGGCGAAAATTTTAGGAGAAAAAATGTCGAAAGTAGAAATTCGCACCGTTGAGGAATTTAAAGAAATTTGCGAGCAGACGCGGTCGCAAAAGGGTTACCGCGATCCGGCGGCATTCGGCGTGGCGCGCGTGGATAGAGGACGGTTAAATCGCGATAAAATTTTACAGGCTACCTATGCGGTAGTTAATTACGACGAGAGTTTTTTAAGCGCGGCGGCGTTTATCTGGGCGCTGCAAAAATCGGGCGCCGAGGTCGATTTTAGCGCTAGCGAAGCGGTGTTTGACTTAACGCCCAAGGTCGCAAAGAAAATTTGGAAGCTTTTTTGCGTCTTTGAAAACGAGCTTGAAAAGCATAAAAACGTAGCCGTTATCGCCGCCGTGCGAGAGGCGATGGAAAGCGGCGAAGAGGACGTATTTAAGATCGCTTTTATGTTCGACGACGCAAAACCTAAAAGCGTCGAGATCGTATATTTAAAGCTTTACCTGCTCTCGCTCGGACGCGCTCCGCTTCGCTCGTTATGCTTAGACGGAGCTTTTAGCGTGCTGCAAAACGTCGCTTGGAGCGTGGACGGCGAGCCTATCGAGCTTGACTGGCTACGCGCGAACGAAATAAAGCTAAAAATGAGCGGATGTTATCCCGCGATTTTAAGCGTGGACAAATTCCCACGCTACCTAAGTCACGTCGTGCCCGCCGATAACGTACGTGTGCTAGATACCGCAAAAGTGCGGATGGGCGCGCATTTAGCCGGCGGTACGACCGTGATGCCTGGCGCCGCGTACGTAAATTTTAACGCGGGCACTACCGGTAGCGTTATGATCGAAGGGCGCGTAAGCAGCTCCGTCGTCGTGGGCGAAGGCAGCGACGTAGGCGGCGGCGCGTCGATACTGGGCGTGCTTAGCGGCACGAACGGTAACGCCGTAAGCATCGGCAAAAACTGCTTGCTGGGCGCGAATTCGGTTACGGGCATACCGCTGGGAGATAAATGTATCGTGGACGCGGGCATCGCGATATTAGAGGGCACGAAGGTCTACGTCGCCGCAGCCGAGCGCGAAAAATTAGCGCAAATTAATCCGAATTTTAGCTTTGCGCGCGAAATTTACAAAGGATTGGAGCTTGCGAATTTAAACGGGCTGCACTTTCGCCAAAACAGCCAAAACGGACAGATTACGGCGTCTGCTAGCAAGAGAGCGATTAAACTAAACGAGGCGCTGCATTAAAATTAACGCTAACGGCGCAAATTTACGCGCGCCGCTAAAAGGAAAAATATGAAAAAAAATACGAGGCGCGACCGTGAAATTTAACTCGGTTGCGGTCTTTATAGACGCGGAAAATTTCCCCCACACGCTAGTAGACGAGGCGATAGAAAAAATCGCGAATTTAGGCGCTATCGGTAAAATTTTTGCTTACGGCGATTTTAGCAATCCTAGCCTGCGAAAATATAAGTTCGCCGTGCAAAAATACAACATCACCGCGGTGCAAATTTTTAGCCGCACCAGCGGTAAAAACTCCGCCGATATCGCGCTTGCCATGGATGCCGTAGAGCTAGCTAACGCTCGCAAGCACGACGCGTTCGCCATAGTTTCGAGCGATAGCGATTTTAACAGATTGGCTCAAAAACTGCGAGACGGCGGCGCGGGCGTCATCGGCGTAGCCAAAGACGACAAAAACGCAGGAGTTTACGATGAGGTAATCGTAGTAAAAAAGGCGGCCCAAGAGAGCGAAGACGTTGTGACTAAAATTTCAAACGAAGAGCGCGCGCAAATTTTAAAAGCGCATGAGGCGGATGAGGGCGAAGGCGGAGGAATTTTAAAGAATTTAATGAGGCTCGTGCGCGGAAAAAGCGCAAAAAAAGAGGCTGTCGGCGAGCAAATTTTAGCTCTGCAAACGCCTACGCCTAGCGCGGATGGAAGCTTAAAACCTAAAAGAGGCGCGAAAAAGGCGAAAATTTTAGAAGTCGCAGCGGACGCGGACCGCTTTAAAACGGAATCGGAAGCTAAAAATTTAGCCGTCGGCGAAGAGCGAAATACTAAAAAACCAGCTAGAAAATCTAGAAAAAAATCGGATGAAAATTTAGCTGAAAATTTAGAAAATTCTAGCGTCATTCAAACTCAAAATTTAGACGAGAAACCGCAGCGAGACGGAGCTAAAAAAACCGCGGGGCGCGCTAAAAACTCGGGTAAAATTCTGCGCGCCGACGCGAATGAAAACGTATCTGAGATTTCTGCCACAAAACCTCTAAAAACATCCGACGTGCACGAAATTTTACGCAATTTTTGGCTGGAAAATCGCCGCGTTTCGCCCGACGGCTTTATTCACTGCTCGCTTTTCGGTAGCGCTTTAAGAAGCGGAGAGATTAAAATCGCGCTAAAAGAGCTTGGATTTTCGCGGTTGGGAAAGCTTTTCGACGCGCTAGAAAAAGAAGGGTTTATAGAACAGATTATGGACGGTAGCGCGCCGAAATTTAGGGTTAAGGAGACGGCGTGAAGGTCTCGATCTTAATGTATGATAAGATGGATTTGTTAAATTTCGCCGAGCTAAACGCGTTTTTTAGGCTATTTAAAAACGCGTCGGTAACGACGTTCGCGCTAAAACCCGAAATCGCCGACGAGTGGGGAATGAAGCTAATCGCGCAGGCATGCGGCGAGAGTCTATACGGCACGGAAATATTAGCGGTGCCTAACGGCGAGGGCGCGGCGTCTTTGCGCTACGACGAGATATTTTTAAGCTGGGTAAAAAGCGGTAGCGCGGCTAAAATTAAGCTAGGATTCGGCGCGGGAGCTTTGGTGCTAGGCGGCGCTGGATTTTTAACGGGCAAAGAAGCTTGCGCAAAGCTTGAGCATGCAAGCGCTTTGGCGGAGTATTGCGCGGTAAAAGACGCAGCGTTTTGCGAGGCGGACAGCGTAATTACCGCAACCGGATGGAACGAGCAGCTAGAAAATAGGCTAGCAGAAATTTTGCGTTAAACGGACGTAAATTTAGCCACGTAAATTTGGAACGCTTCGTGCGAAAATTTTGCGAATAAACAGAGGCGAACTGCGCTCAAAGAAAAGTAAAATTAATAGAATTTATAAAAATAGCTGTTTAATATTTGCGGCAGGCCGTATGCGCCGCTGCCGTCGGGTAGAAATAAGATGAAATTTTAGCCGCCAGGCGGCAGCTAAAATTTAGTATCCTCTGCGGTAGTTGCGTCTATCGTTATCGTATCTGCCGCGCTCGTATCCGTCGTAATAGCCGTTGTTGTAGCTATCTCTACGATCTCTTTCGTACTCGTATTCGCGCCTATCGCGTTCGTATCCGTAGTAGTCGTATCCGCGCCCTAGATCGCACTGCGACCCGTCGAATTCGTCGCCTATACCGAAGCGAAATTTGTAATTATCGATTCGCTTTTGGATGTTATTTAGTTCGCGGTATTGCCCGTAAAATTTAGCTAAATCTTGATCGCGGTAAAGCTCGCAAAGGCGGTCTTTCGCCTTTGCGTCAAAATCCGTATATCCGAAAGCAAATGCCGCAAACAGGCAAAGTAATAACGCCGTTTTTTTCATTATTCACCGACTTTGAGCTGTCCGCCCTTGCCTAGACCGCCTCTTACGTTTTGCGTTTTATAATCTTTTAACGCGATTACGAGCTGGTTCATAGAATCAAGGAACGCGTTTACTAGAGTCTTGCCCTCCGGAGTCCTGCTATATGCGCCAAGACCCGCTCCAAGTTTAGCTCCCGCGCCACCGCCCATTCCGAAGAAGTCGGTGCTTTGAGCCGTTCCGATAGCCGCAGCGATCTGTACGCCGGATCGGTTCTCGATTAATACTAGCGTAGTTTGCGTTTCTTTCGTAGAAAATCCGCCCGCGATAGCGCCCGCTACGGGTCCTAAGAGAGCGCCTACTAGCCCGCCGGCGCCGCCCGTATCTTCGTTGCTAAAAAATATTTCCGGACGAATGGTGTAGTCGGCCGCAACCATTTTACCTTTGCCAAATCCTGAACCGCCGCGAAGCTCGCCCGATCTTTCAAGCGCTCGCTCTTGCATCATATTATCCATCATCGCTCCGCGTTCGACGATGACGAAGCAGCCCGTCTGTTGCGCTAATAAGCGAAGTACCGGTATAGTAGAAGTTAGTTTATAGTTGCGCGTTAGATATGCGTACCAGTCACTGTTTTGGTCTTCGTAAAACGCCATCGTACCGAGCGTTTGGCTACATTTTTCTACCTTCGTAGCGTTTACTGCGTTACCGCCGGCTGCACTTCCGGTTACGCCGCCGCTCCCAGTGGCGCAGCCTGCTAGTAGGCCAACCGCTAGAGCCGCGCTAGCAAGAGATTTAAAAGTCGATCTCGGTTTAAACATGAAAATCCTTATTTAAAAAATGTAAATACGCATTTTATTCGTTTTTTAATTAAATTTTGTTTAACGAGATTGAGCAAGATGCTTGAAATCTTAGAGAATTTCGGTTTTATAGCGAATTGGCACGCTATTATTTAATCGCAAAAAACAACGATGTAGTATACCTGCGTGGATAACTCGTTAAAATTCTCGTCTAGCTTCATACGAATTTCCGTATAAATATCTTCGAGGTAGACAAATTTGCGAGTTTAGAAGCGAAACTTAGCGGCAAAGCCGTTAAATTTCGCTAGCCATTTTCACTCCACGGTTACGCTTTTAGCGAGATTCCTCGGCATATCTACGTTATTGCCAAGCCGTACCGAAATTTCAAGCGCTAAAATTTGCAGTATTATCATCATCTCAAAAAATTCGCTCATCGGATGTTCGTGCGAGCCGGTGCGGATAAAATCGTCGCTAAGCTCGAACTCTTCGGGGCTAATCGCGAGTATATACGCATCGCGCGCGGCAAGTTCCTCGACGTTTGACTTAGTTTTTTCGTATAGAAGCGTGCGCGGCATAAGCGCTACGGTAAAGAGCTTCTCGTCCGCTAATGCGATCGGACCGTGCTTCATTTCGCCGCTAGGGTAGCCCTCGGCATGCAGATACGAGATTTCTTTTAGTTTTAACGCGCCCTCTAATGCCAGTGGATAGAAGATATCGCGCCCGATGAAGAAAAATCCGTGTCCGTGCATATAGTGTTTACTTAGGCGGCGAATTTTCTCTTGTAAACCGCTATCTATGTTTAAAATTTGAGGAATATGCAAAAGCGCCGAAATTTCGCGCTCTAATTCGTCCGTGCCTAGCGTGCCCTTTGCCTGCGCGATTTGAAGCGTTAACATCCATAACGTGACGATTTGCGTGGCAAACGCTTTAGTGCTGGCTACGCCCTTTTCGATGCCCGCGCGAGTTAGCAGCGTGTTATCGGCTAGGCGTACGATCGAGGAGTTGTCGACGTTACAGATAGCCAGCGTTTTTAGCCCCGCTTGCTTTGCGATTTTTAGCGCTTCTAGCGTATCTGCGGTTTCGCCGCTTTGTGAGATGACGATAAATAGGGCGTCTTTATTAAGTTTTGGCTTTCGGTAGCGAAATTCGCTCGCGATCTCGACCTTCGTTCTAGTGCCCGCCAGACGCTCTAAAAGATAACTAGCCGTAAGGGCCGCGTGATAACTCGTACCGCAAGCGCAAATTACGATATCGTCGATATTTTGCAGATATTCGTCCGTTAAATTTTCAAGCCTAACCGCCCCGCCTTTTACGCGCCCCATTAGCGTTTCGCTTACGACCGCGCCTTGTTCGTAAATTTCTTTTTCCATGAAAAAGCGGTAGCCTTCTTTTTGCGCATAGCTTTTGTCCTTTGGAAGAGCGGCGAAATTTACGGATTGTTTTTGCGCGTCTTTGTAAACGGCTATTTCGTCAAGACTAACGAATCCGTAGGTCTTATCGTCCAGGTAGCACACCTCTTTGGCTAGGCCGATCAGCGGGGCGTCCGAGGAGGCGAAAAATACCTCTTTTTCCTCGCTTTTGCCGATAGCTAGCGGAGCGGCGTCCTTGGCGAAGAAAATTTTGCCCGGAGCCGTTTTGGTGATAAGCAGCGTCGCGTATGCGCCGTGTAGGCGCGCGACCGTGACTTCGTACGCCTTAAAGGGCTCGCCGATGGTTTTTAAATTTTCCTCAAAAAGATGCACGATAACCTCGGTATCGGTTTGGCTTAGAAATTTCACGCCCTTTGCCTCAAGCTCCTCTTTTAGCTCTTTGTAGTTTTCGATGATGCCGTTATGAACGACGAAAGAGTGCTCACCAAGGTGCGGGTGAGCGTTGATCTCGGTAGGCTTTCCGTGTGTAGCCCAGCGCGTGTGTCCGATCGCGACGCCAAAACCGTTTGAGGTAAATTCGCGCGTTTTTTCCGCTAAATTTTCTAGTTTGCCGACGGCTTTGAAATAATTTATCTCTTCTCCCGCCATCACCGCCATTCCGGCACTATCGTAGCCGCGATATTCCAGCTCTTTTAGCCCGTTTAAAATTATCTCTTTTTTCTCTTTGCTACCGACGTAGCCTACGATTCCGCACATTTTTACTCGCTTATTAATAAATTTAAAATCTTCTCGCCGTTACGGCACAGTCGCTCGTTTTTCTCGATCAAAAACAGGTTTCGTGTGCGATTTTTAATCGTCTGAATTCTCGCGCTCGCCACCTTAAAATCCATCTCGTCTAAAACGCCCATCACGTAAGCCATCAGTCCGCGCTGATCGCGCGCGTTTATTGTGAGCTTAGCGTAGTCGTTGGAGTGACTAGGATCGAAATTTATCTCATCTTTGTTAATATTTGGTTTCGCCGCGCTCGCTTTTTCGTCGCTTCTTAGCGCTGCCGCCGCCGTTTGCTCTAAAATTTTAAGTTCGGAGGTTTTTACGTTTTTGTTAAAATCCAGTCGCGCGAAAATTTTTTGATCGAATAGCTCGAAAATTTCCATGTACGCGAGATCGAAATTTGCGAATTTTACGAGTAGGGCGGCTAAATTTAGCCGCTCGTCGCTAATAATTCGCAAGGATAAATTTTGCTGGTTTTGAGCCGATAGCTTTATGCCGCTCGCCTCGTCCGCAAGACGGGCTAGCGCGATGATTTGGGCGGCGCTATATTTTGCAAAGAGCAAATTCGATACGATCTTAAAAATTTTGTCTTGAAGCGGCGGAGATAGGCGGTTAAATTCGGCGTTTTTGCGCACCGATCGCTCCTTTTGAACTCTGCGCGTCGCCTCGTCTAGCAAATTTTCGTCGTCGAAGCTTTTTAGAGAAATTTCGTATAATTCGCGCAAAAGCTTTGCGGTGTAGGCGTTGTAAAGCTTCTCGCTAGTGGCGTTCACGACGCAATAAGTAAGGACGTAAAGCATGTTTAAAACGCACTTTTCGCCGAGCTTTGAGATGAAGCTAAAAATGGCGCGCTGCGAGTAGATGTCTTCGCGGTTTGCTACGTTGCTCATAAGCGTGTGATAGCGCACTAAAAGCACGCCTATGCCGATAAATTTCGCTTCAAACCCGAGCTTTGCCGCGTAAGCGCGAAACATATTTGCCCCCACTACGCTATGATCGCCCGCTAGCCCCTTGCCTACGTCGTGCATCAAAGCCGCGGCTTTTAGCGTCGCTTTGCCCTCGGGGCATAGGTTAAGATATAAATTTTTAATAAATTTATCCTTGATATTTTCAAGATATTTAACGCTTAAAACGCTGTGCTCGTCGACCGTAAAGTCGTGATAACCGTCGTATTGGGCGAGCTGGCTTACGTGCTCTAAGGGTTTTATGAAAACCGCGATCATCTGCGCGTCTAGCAGCGCTTTTAATATCGGATAAGCATGCCTACGTAAAAATAAATTTTTAAATTTTAGCGTCGCTCGCTCCAACGCGTCTTTGTCGGTCACGGCGCGTTTGACGTAAAAAACAGCGCTTATATCGAATTTTAAATCCGCGTCTTTAACGCTTAAAAGCTCGTCCGTTAAAACGTCTATGGCTACGGGCTTTTTGTGCGCGGGCGAGTAGATTACGCCGTCTATTTCGTAAAATCCGTTTTTCATCCTAGCCGCGCGGCGCTGCGCGAAGGTAAGATTTGCGCTAAATATCCCCCGAGTAAGGCTCGCGCACAAAAAACGCGCGTAAATGGCGATATTATTCATGCCGCTTAGCATTTTTTGGCTGATTACTTCGTCGCTGCCTTGCGTTTTTTTGGATTTGGTCTGCATAAGCGCGGTTACGGCGTCTACGCTAGAAGCGCTAAATTTAGAGGAATTTTGCGTTAAATTAAGCGCGGATTTTAGGCTCGTTAAAAAATCGACGTTTAAATTAAAAACGCCGATTTCCTTTTCGTCCATAAATTTTAAAGCGTGCGCGCGAACCGAAATCTCGGGATTTACGGAATTTATGACGCAGTTTAGATGCCAAATTTCGTCGCAACCGCCGAACCCCGTTTCAAGATCGGGCTCTTGCTTTAAAAATTTTATATCGTCAAAGGGCGCCAACGCCTTTAAGTGAAAACGTAAAAATTCATTTTTCTCATGCTCTTTTAGCCTTAAAATTTCGCCCTTTGCCAGGCGGTAAAGGCTCTTTGAGCCGCAGATATAGCGCACCTGCGAAACTTCGCTTTTTGCTTTTACGTCGTTTTTGTAATGCTCGTAAAATTCGCTTATTTCTACGGTTTTAACGGCTACATTTAGTCTGCTAGAAGCTAAAATTTCGGCGTAGGATTTGACGAAATTTTTAACCGCGTAGCCTTTTAAATTTTTATAAACGATTAAAATTTCAAGCGCGGAATTAACCGAGATTAGCCCCTGCGCGTATTTGCCGACGGCTAGTACGCTCACACTAAACGCGTCGGAAGGCGGGGCGAAATTTTCAAAAAATTCCGCCGTTAGCGCGTTAAAATAATCGTAGATAAAATCGTCGTTTCGTTTTATTAGAAAATTCGCGAAATTTCTGCCTTGGTTTTTTTGGAAAAATTTGGGTAATTTTTGAAGATAATCTTTGTAATTTTCGTCTATTTTAGAGAAATTTTCGCTTTGCATTTAAAGATCCGCTTAAAAATTTTATAAGCGGCGATGATACTAAATTTTTGCTAAATTTAAAGCTTTGTTTAATATAATCTCGCCATTAGTTTTTAAGGAAACAAGGTTGAATTTATTAAAAAAACTACAAAGCGGCGAACGCCTAAGCGAGGACGAAGCGAACGGGCTTTACGAGCTAGATCTATTCGAGCTGGCGAAATTCGCCGACGAAAAAAGACGAAAACTCTACGGTAAAAAGGTATTTTTTAACTCCAATCGCCATATAAATCCTACCAATATTTGCGCGGACGTCTGTAAATTTTGCGCGTTTTCGGCGCATAGAAAAAATCCGAATCCCTATCTAATGAGCCACGAAGAAATTTTAAAAATCGTAGAAGACGCCGTGGATAAGGGTGCGCGCGAAATTCATATCGTCTCGGCGCATAATGCCACTAGCGGCTGGCGGTGGTATCTGGAAATTTTTAAAAAGATTAAAGAGGCGTATCCAAAGCTGCACGTAAAGGCAATGACGGCGGCGGAGGTCGATTTTTTATCGCGAAGCTACGGACTTAGCTACGACGAGGTCTTGGATAAGATGATGGAATACGGCGTGGACTCTATGCCGGGAGGCGGCGCGGAAATTTTCGACGAGGCCGTGCGGGCTAAAATTTGCAAGGGCAAGGTAAGCTCTAAAAACTGGCTAAAAATCCACGAAATGTGGCACGAGCGCGGCAGGCAAAGCAACGCGACGATGCTTTTCGGACACGTAGAAAGCAGGCAAAACCGTATCGATCATATGCTTAGAATTCGCGCGCTGCAAGATAAGACGGGCGGTTTTAACGCGTTCATTCCGCTAGTGTATCAGCGCGAAAACAATTATCTAAAAGGGGTAAAATTTTTAGGTTCGGTCGAAATTTTAAAGACGATCGCGGTCGCGCGTTTGGTGCTGGATAACGTTGCGCATATCAAGGCGTATTGGGCGACTTCGACTTTAAATTTAGCCATGATCGCGCAGGAATTCGGCGCGGACGACCTTGACGGCACGATTCAAAAAGAGAGCATCCAAAGCGCGGCGGGGGCGGCTAGCGCAAACGGCGTAACGCTAAAAACGTTTTGCGATTTGATTAAAAGCTCGGGTTTTACGCCCGTAGAGCGTGACAGCTTGTATAATGAAATTAAAATTTACTAAGGAGGGCTAGCTAAATGGATCTTTTTAGGCTTGCGGAAAATAAAACGAGCGTAAAACAAGAATTTAGCGCGGGTTTAACTACGTTTTTGGCGATGATTTATATCGTGCCCGTAAACGCGAGCATTATGAGCAACGCCGGTATGCCTTTTGAGGCGCTAATTACAGCAACCGCGATAATCACGATACTTTCGACCGTTTTAAACGGACTTTGGGCGAATACGCCCGTGGCTATGAGCGTAGGGATGGGATTAAACGCGTATTTTACCTTCGGGTTGGTTTTAGGCATGAAGGTGCCTTGGCAGACCGCGCTCGGAGTGGTTTTTTTATCGGGCGTTATTTTCGTCGCGCTGTCTTTTACGAATTTTAGAATTTGGGTGATTAAATCCATTCCGCTCGATTTGCGCCGCGCTATAAGCGCCGGTATCGGGACGTTTATTAGCTTCGTGGGATTAAAACAGATAGGCCTTATCGCCGATAACGAAGCAACGCTGGTATCTCTTGGAAATTTACACGACAAAAACGTGATTTTGGGGATTTTAGGCATCGTTTTAGTCATCGCGTTTTGGGCGTGGAGGCTAAAAGGCGCGTTTATTTTAGCCGTACTCGCGACCTCTTTAATCGCATGGATATGCGGCGTCTCGCCTTACCCGACCGAGGTTTTTTCGCTCCCGGCTAGCATTTCGCCGATATTTTTACAGCTTGACGTTAGCGGCGTGCTTTTTGATACCGCTAAAAATTTTAGCCTAGCGCTGCTACCCGTCGTGGTCGTATTTTTCGTAACCGATCTATTCGATAGCGTCGGTACGCTTGCCGGCGTGGGTACGAGAGCGGGGATATTCGACGAGGGGAAAAAACAGGGCGTGGAGAAGCTAGAAAAAACGCTTGAAGCCGATGCGATCGCTACCGTAGCGGGCTCGCTCATAGGCGTCAGTACGACTACTTCTTTCGTAGAAAGCGCTAGCGGAGTGGAGGAGGGCGGCAGGACGGGGCTTACTGCGGTATTTTGCGGGTTGCTTTTTACGCTTACGCTATTTATGCTGCCGCTTTTTAAAGCGATCCCGTCAAACGCGATCTATCCCGTGCTGGTAATGGTCGGCGTGCTTATGTTTACCGAAGTTTCGCAGATAAATTTTAAAGATCCGGCAGTCGCCGTCGCTACGTTTTTTATAGTGGTGCTGATACCGCTAACGTATTCGATAACCAACGGGCTGGCGTTTGGATTCATGGGCTATATAATCGTGAAAATTTTGCGCCGCGAATGGAGTTCGCTAAACGCGGGCGTCGTCGTACTTTCGCTTATTAGCTTAATCGTATTTTTAGCACAAGGAAGCAAATGATATTTTATTCTTACGACGAATTCGCGCGCGACGTTAAAGATATGGCCCGCAAGGTTAGAGACGAGTTTAATCCCGAGGCGATTTTAGCCGTGGCGCGCGGCGGGCTTACGCTAGGGCACTCGCTCGCTACTGCGCTTGAAAACCGCAACCTTTTTACGTTAAATTCTATCCATTACGAAGAGAGCAAAAAGCTCGATACGATAGAAATTTTCAATATCCCCGATATGACGAAATTTAGTAAAATTTTGCTGGTGGACGACATAATCGACAGCGGCGAAAGCATGGTCGAAATCAAGCGCGCGCTGTTTAAAATTTATCCGAGGTTAGACGTAAAAATCGCGACGATTTTTTATAAACCCAAAGCATTGCTGTTGCCTGAATTTAAGGTAAAAGAGGCGGACGATTGGGTTGAGTTTTTCTGGGATATTCGTATCTAAATTCCGGCGGATGCGGTGAAAGAGCTAATTTGTAGGCATAAAACTATCGCGCTAACGGCGATTTGCGCGCTTGACTTATTATTGCTGTTATATTGCGCGAGTACGCTTAGTATAAGCTATCAAGAGGCGCGGATATTTTTCGGCGACGGTAGCGTTATCGGATACGTCGCGAGGGCGAGCTGCGCGCTCTTTGGACAAAACGACTTCTCCCTGCGCGCTCCCGCGATGCTTTTTCATTTAATAAGCGTGATTTTGCTTTATAAGATCAGTAAATTTTACCTGAAATTCGAGTTTGATAGACTACTTTGCGTATTACTTTTTATCGTGCTTCCGGGTACTTTGGCTAGCGCGATTACCGTAAATAATGCCGGTCTTTGCGTAATGCTAGCGCTGCTTTCGATATATTTTTTTCACGAGCGAAGCAAACTGTTTTATCCGCTCTTTGTTTTGCTTTTTTTCGTAAACGGCGATTTTTTGATATTTTACGCCGCCTTTTTTATATACGCGATATATCGTAAAAATGCGCCTTTGGCTTGGATTAGCGCGCTTTTGCTGACGGCTACTTTCGGGGTATTCGGTTTTGATACTAAAGGGCGACCTAGCGGGCATTTTATCGATACCTTCGGTATTTTTGCGGCGGTATTTTCTCCGTTTGTTTTTATATTTTTCGTATATACGATTTATAGAATTTGGATAAAAGAGCAAAAAGAGCTTTTATGGTTCGTTTGCGTTAGTTCGTTTTGTTTTTGTATGCTAGTTTCCGTACGCCAGCGCTTGGAGCTCGAAGTTTTTTTGCCGTTTTGCATCATTGCTACGCCTTTGATGGTTAGGACGTTTTTTGGCTCTTACCGCGTGCGTTTGCCGAAATTTAGGCGCGCACATAAAGCTATAAGCGCGGCGATACTAGTATTTTTGTGCTTAAACTGGCTATTTTTGGCATTTAATCAAATTTTGTATCCGTTTTTAAACGAGCCGCAAAAACATTTCGCCTACAAATTTCACGTCGCAAAGGAGCTAGCAAGCGAGCTAAAAAGGCTCGGCGAGGATAAGATTTACGTGGGTAACGAGAAGCTAGCACTAAGACTAAAATTCTACAATATTGACATCGGTAAAAATTTTGATACAATTCTAATCGAAAAAAATTTGCGAGACGACGCACAAATAAAGATTAAAATTTTCGGTGCGGTCGTCGCCATATTTGATTTAAGGAAAAAGGAAATTTATGAATAAAAAGGCTTTTACTTTAATAGAGCTCGTTTTCGTCATAGTGATAGCGGGAATTTTAATGACGATAGCCGTACCTAGGTTTAAGAAAAACGATTTAGACAAAGCGGCGGAACAAATCGCTTCACATATTAGATATACGCAGCATTTAGCGATGCAAGACGATAAATTTGATCCGAATGACAATTTTTGGTTTAAAAAAAGGTGGAGTATAACATTTAACGATACGCTTATTCCCGATTGCGGTATAGATACCGGCTCAACCGGAACATGGAAATATAGCGTATATTCAGATACGTCGCTATCTGGACATTTAAATTCTCCTAGCGAACCGGCTTCTAATCCAAATAAAAACGGATATTATTTAAGCGCTGGTTGGAGCGGCATATCCGGTTCTGATTGTAAAAAAATTGACGAGGATTTAAATTTGGGCAAAAAATACAATATATCGCGGATATGGCTTAATAATTGCGGAGCATCTAATGCGAGAACTATCAGCTTTGACGAATTGGGTCGCCCAATGGCAAGCGTAAGCACTACCGGCGGCGGAGGTTCTACTCGTCCGTATGATAGGCTTTTAAAGCAAGATTGTAAAATTACCATACAACAGACAGGTTGGCAGTATAGAAAAACAATAACAATAGCGAAAGAAACCGGTTACGTAAGTATCATGTAAAAATTTTAATGAATTTATTTTTTTTTAAGCCTTTTTCTATATAATTCCACTTC
>NZ_CAJPMA010000035.1 GCF_905371695.1 uncultured Campylobacter sp.
TTATATTTTGCGTTTAAGCTTTATCGCCTAAATTTTGCAAATACGCGCAAAGCTTAAGCCCGTAAAGATAGATGATCCACGACACGTAAATCCACAAAAAGAAAAACAGCAACACCGAAAACGAGCCATAGATGCTTAAATATGTTTTATTATAAATCGCGTAATAGACGAACGCCGACTTACCCGCATACCACGCAAGCGAGCTCGCAAAGGACGAGACAAGAGCGTTTTTGGGCGCGATAGGCTGACTTACCGAGATTAGATACATCACGCAAAATATCGCCCAAATCACGATATAAGCAAATGCCGCGCGAAAATTTATCCAGCTAGTAAGGCTCGTGGAGTCAAGCAGCTCTTGAAACTCGTTAGATAAGTAAAAGCTAAACGCGACTCCTAACGGCGCTAGCGTGATTAGCGTCCAATACGAGCTTAAAGCGGCGAAAAATCCGCGCTTTTTAGGCGCGGGCATAATCTCGTTTACGACGTATTCGTAATCGATAAAAAACATCGCCGACGTAAAAACGATCGCGGCAAGCCCGATGAGTCCTAGCGCGGAGCTATTTTGCAAAAACGCGTCGATATAGCCTGCCAGTACGTCTTTGTGCGTAGGTAAAAGCGCGGAAAAGACGAATTCTTTAAGGCGCGCGTAGTGGCGGGCGAACGCGGGCATCTGCGTAAAAACCGAAAACGAAAGCAGCATTACGGGGATAATGGCGATAATCGTATGAAAGCTGAGGCTAGACGCGTAGTGCATCAGGCGCTCGTCTTGGATTTTTAACGCGGCCGAGAACCAAATTTTAAGCGTTTGTTTCATCTTTTCAATTTTTTGCGCGGTCATTTTGGGTCCTTAAATTTATGTATTTTACAATGATAAATTTAAATTTGAGCTTGGCGTTCGGCGTCTTTGGCTTCCGAGATTTCGACTAGTTTTTTAAATATCAAATTTTCTAAAAAATCTACGTCTTTTCGCGAATACAAAAATCCCGCACCAAAACCTCTTTTGCTATTTTCGCCTCTTATTTTGATAATTTTTACGCCCCTTACAAAGGCTATACCGTAAGTCATCTCGTCAAATTTTATCTTTTCGGCGTATCTAAACGGCAAAACCTCCCACTCTTTTGAGATGCCGTCTTTTTCTATCCTGATGCCTTTTTGTATCAGCGTTATAAATGCCAAAAATATGAAGCAAACGGCTACGATGTTACCAAGCGTTATTTGAAATTTGTTTCTTTGTAGATATCCATCAATGCATCCAGGATCGCCTTTTTCAAAGCACATTAGATTTATGCCCTGTGATTTAGCCTCCTGTGAGCAAACTATGTCATCGCGATAAAAACAATGTATAGGCTTGCCGTTAATTTTTCTAAATGCGACCCTTCATCAAATAGTCCCATAACGCCAAAGTCTAGACACATTATAAATATGGGTAGTTTTAAAAGCGGATTAGGGGAGATAAGCAAGGCTTCCGCAATCGACGGTTTTGTATGATTTGTTTTTTATAAAATCGGGGCAAGGACGCCGACGCCTACCGCAACGTAGATCATAAATACGGCAAAATCGGCTACGCCTTGCGTCACATTTACAGCCCCATTTTAAACGGGTTTAGGATGTTATTCGGGTCAAACGCCTTTTTGATACTTCTAAAAAGCTCCATCTCGGCATCCGTAAAGGCAAGCGGCATAAACTCGGCCTTGCTGATGCCGATGCCGTGCTCGCCGCTAAGCGTGCCGCCAAGCTCCACTGCGATCTTAAAAATTTCCTCGATCGCCTTGTGTCCGCTCTCTACTTGCGCCGGGTCGGATTTATCTACGACCATGACGTTAGTGTGTACGTTGCCATCCCCAGTGTGTCCGAAGCACGGCACCTGAACGCCGTATTTTTCAGCGACGCCGCCTATGCGCTCTAGCAGCTCGGGCAACTTTGAGCGCGGCACCGTGATGTCCTCGTTTAGCTTTAAATTTCCATAGATATTTATCGCCTGCGAGCAGTTACGGCGGGCAAACCAGATGTCGTTTCGCTCGCCCTCGTCTTTGGCGCGTCTAAATTCGCTAGCGCCGTTTTCTCTAAACACTCGCTCTATCGTGGCTAGATCTTGCTCTAGGCCGTCTAAAACGTCGCCGTCCACGTCTGTGATGAGCAAGGCGCCCGCATCTTGCGGTAGGCCTTTGTTAAATTTAGTCTCGACCGCGCGTATGCAAAGAGCGTCTAAAAATTCCATGGCTACGGGCGTCACGCCTGCTGCCATCGTCTTATAAACGGCGTTCATCGCAGCGTTTACGCTAGGGAAAATTCCCATCGCCGTTTTTCTAAATTTAGGCTTTGCGATGAGTTTTAGCGTGATTTCGGTTATTACCGCTAGCGTGCCCTCGCTGGCTATGAGGATGCCAGCGATATTATATCCCGCGACGTCTTTTATCGTGCGTTTGCCGGCGCGGATCACTTCGCCGTTAGGCAGCACGGCTCGTAGCGCCATGACGTAGTCTTTGGTGATGCCGTATTTTGCCGCGCGCATGCCGCCCGCGTTTTCGCTGACGTTGCCGCCTAGCGTCGAGTAGTCCTGGCTGGCGGGATCTGGCGGGTAGAAAAGGCCTAGCTTCTCTGCTTCGCGCTGTAAATTTATATTTATGCATCCGGGCTGTACGACTGCGACCATGTTTTGCATGTCGATCTCTAGGATTTTGTTCATATGCTTTTCAAATGCAAGCACCACGCCGCCCTCGTGCGCTAGCGCCCCGCCCGTAAAGCCGCTGCCAGCACCCCTAGGAACGATTTTGACCCCGTTTTCGTTGCAGTATTTTAAAATCTCGCTAACGTCTTTTTCGTGGCGCGGGAAAAGCACGCCGTCGGGTAAATGGCGCTTTTTCGTCGCGTCGTAGCAGTAGGCGATCCTGTGCGCGTCGTCGAAGTAAGCGTTATCCGCGCCTAGTAAATTTACAAAAAATTTAGCGTGTTGCGGCGCTATCATCGCTGCTCGCCGTCTTGTTCTAAAAGCCCTTCGTAATGAGCGTCGTAGTTATTTATATGCTCGCCGTCTAGCTTCCAAAATACGGTATCTATATCGCTAACTCTGGTGTAAAACGGCAGTTGATAGTATTCGACCTCGCCGCCCTTAAATTCTTTTAAAATAGCGAAACTTTGGCAGTCCGCAAATACGCTTCGTCCGTCTAGCGCGATGAAAATCAGCCCCGCCGCGCTTTGGCTGCACATTTTACGAAAGTCGTCGCGATTAGGATTAGGCTTATACTCGTAGCTTAGATACGCGCCTACGATGTCGGGATGTATAAATATCATATTAGGAAACGCGGAGATCACCTCATCGTAAATTTCTTTATTAGGCACTACGATAACCGAGCGGTTATAAAGATAATTTAGCACGATCTCGTCGCCGTTTTGCGGAGCGATACCGGGAAGCGGCAGCGCCGGCTGAGCTAACGTATCGAATACTTCAAAGCGCACTTTCGCGAATCCTCCGCTTTTACTTACGACGCTAACTCGCGCGATAATCGTCTCGTCCGTGCGAAATTTATGCATCACCACGCCGCTTGATCCCACCAAAATTTCGGGACTATCGGCTATCGTAGCCGTATCGTCCGCATCTATACTAATGATAGGCGCGCGGTACTCTTTAAGCTCGAAATTAGCGCCCAAAAGCGAACTTAGAAAAAGCGATAAAATAAGGATTAAACGTCTCAAATTTCTACTCCCGTAAATTTAAAAATTTTGCGGCGATTATATCTTAAATTGCTTTATTTTTGCAAAATTAAAGCAATTTTTTAGTAACATTAGCGCCGATTTTTACGAAAAAGGATAGGGATGTTTAAAGCGCTAGCGGTTTTTTTTATCGTAGCTATAAATTTGTATGCGATAAGGCCTAGCGTTGAAAATTTAGAGTGGCAAAACGGGGTTTCGCTATCGCAGTTTTTAGAGGCCAACGGTATGCCGTACTCGCTATATAACGGACTTGAAGACGAGGATAAAGAGCTGGCCGCAGAGATAAAAGCTGGGGCTCCGTATCAAATTTTACGCGATAAATCAAATCAAATTTCGCAGGTTTTAATCCCCATTAACGAAGAGCTGCAAATCCACATTTTTAAAGACAAAAAAGATAATTATAAATTAGAATTTATTCCTATTTCTTATCAAACCGAAGATAAAATTTTAAGCTTTAAAATAGAAAAATCGGTATCGGAAGATATTTTTAGCTACACGGGCTCGGGCTCGCTGGCAAATAGCTTTCATCAAATTTTTAAAGGCGAAAGCGTCGATTTTAAAAAGCTAAACAGGGGCGACCGCGTCGTCATCGTCTATACGCAAAAAAAGCGCTTAGGCCGAGTATTCGGCAATTCGCAAATCCACGCGGCGTTTATCGAAACCAAAAACAAGCGCTACGTAATGTATGAATACGACGACAAATTTTACGACAGAACCGGTAAAAAAAGCGATAAATTTTTACTAATCCGCCCTATTTTAAACGCTCGCGTTACGTCGCCTTTTACGCTTAAACGCTACCATCCGATACTTCGCAGATACCGCGCGCACCTAGGCGTAGACTACGGCGCTCCGCGCGGTACTCCGATAAGGGCCGCGGGCGACGGGCTAGTAAAATTCGTAGGGGTTAAAAATGGCTACGGCAGAGTAGTTATAATTAGGCACGCAGGCGGTTACGAAACCCTATACGCGCATCTAAACGACTTCGCAAAGGGTTTAAGAAGCGGCATAAACGTAAAGCAAGGCACGTTAATAGCATACGTAGGATCAAGCGGTATGAGCACCGGACCGCATCTGCATTTCGGACTTTATCTAAATAACAATCCGATAAACCCCGAGAGTGCCATCAAAGTCGTAAAAGCCCTGACGGATCAAAAAGAAGCGGCCAAATTTAAGCAAATCGTAAACGAAAACGACGAAAAAATCAAACGAGCGATAGCCGAAGACAAAGCCTTACAAAAATTTCAATCTTTCCCCGATTTTATAGAATTTTAAAGGGTAATAATGAACGCAGAATTTGAGGAAGCCAAGGAGCTGATCGACCGCCACCTGGACGAACAAGGCGAAAACGCAGAACTAGCGCCCTACGAGCTAGCCCAGCACCTAAAAACCTTAAAAAAGCACGACGAGGAGCTTTTTGCAGAGTATCTAGAAAAGCTAGATCCCGAGATCCTGGGCGACGTAGCCATCGAGATGCCGGATCACATGCTAAAAGACGTGATCGAGCAGCTACCCGCAGAAAAGATCGTAGAGGCGCTAGAAGAGCTAGAAAGCGACGATGCGACCGATTTGCTTCAATACATCGAAGACATCGACGAAAACAAGGCCAGAGAGCTTTTTAACGAGCTAGATAGAGACAATCAAAACGAAATTTTAAGGCTTAGAAGCTACGAAGAAGATAGAGCCGGCGCGCACATGCAGACCGAGCTTTTCTCCGCACATTTAGAGGAGAAGCTAGGAAACGCCGTAGCTAGGCTTAGGCGCGAGAAGCAAGAGGGAAAACTAGAAAACGTCTCGCAGCTTTTTATCGTCGATAAAGAGGGCGTTTTGGAGTATGCCATCCCACTTGAAGACCTGATACTTTTTGATTTTTCAAAGACTTTAAAGCAAAACATAGAGGAAGCGCAAGCCGATCGCTACAAACCCCACGTCGCAAACGATATGGACCTCATGCAAGACGTAGCCGACATGGTGCAAGACTACGACCTAAACGTCATCGCCGTAACTAGCAGCACTGGCATACTGCTAGGCCGAATAACCGCCGACGATATCCACGACTATATCCAAGAAAGCGCCACGGAGCAAATTTATAATCTTGCCGGCGTCGACGACGAAGCCGAAGAGGACGATACGCTTTTAAAAGCCGGCCGCGGCCGCGCCGTCTGGCTGGCTATAAATTTACTAACCGCGCTTTTTAGCTCGTTTATTATCGGGCTTTTTGACGAAACGATCGCCGCGTACGTAGCGCTTGCGGTTTTAATGCCTATCGTGGCGTCCATGGGCGGAAACACCGGCACGCAGGCACTAGCCGTTACTGTGCGCAGGCTAGCCTTGGGCGAGATCGAGTTTAAAGACGCCAAAAGCGTCTTAAAACGCGAGGTGAGTATTTCGCTTATAAACGGGCTAATTTTCGGCGCGGCGATGGGCGTGATCGCAGCGGTTTGGTTTAACAAAGGCATGCTAGGCGTCGTAATCGCTCTTAGCATGGTTACAAACCTATTTTTCGCGGGCTTTTTCGGTACTATAATACCTCTGACTCTAAGGCGCTTTAATATAGACCCCGCCGTAGGCTCCGCGGTCATTCTTACGACGTTTACCGACGCGATAGGATTTTTTAGCTTTTTAGGACTGGCAAAATGGATACTATTATAACCGACATCGAAATTTCCGAGATGCCCGAATCTAATTTTATAAAGCCTTATAGTATAAATTTTACGCAAAACGGCGCGCGCCGCCGATGGGACTGCGTCAAAGTACACGACAGCGTATCGGTACTGCTTTACCACGAGCAAAAAGACGCGTTTTTATTCGTTAAGCAGTTTCGCCCGGCGGTGTGGTATAACCTGCAAAAAGAGGGTTTAAATTCCGCCGAAATAGGCTACACCTACGAACTTTGCGCGGGGCTAATGGATAAGGGCAAAAGTTTGGAGCAAACTATCCGCGAGGAAGCGGCCGAGGAGGTAGGCTACGAGCTTTGCGAAATAAGGCGCATTACTACGACTTACGGTTCGTTCGGCTTCGGAGGCAACGCGCAGACGATGTTTTACGCGCGAATTAACGAAAATATGCGCGTAAACGAAGGCGGCGGCATCGACGGCGAAGATATAAAGCTAGTTTTTATTCCTAGAACTCAGGCCAAAAATTTTATGTACGACGAGAGTAAAGTTAAGGGATTTGGGTTATTATTCGCCTTGCTGTGGTGGAGCGGAGAATTTTGCAAAAGTTTAGAATGATATTTTTTTAAATACCGCAAATATCGCTACGAACGCCAAGAAAATTCCGACTAAAATAACGTAATCAGACATTGCTTTCCTTTGAGAATTTGCGTTATTGTAGCTAAATTTAGCCGAATTTTAACCGACTAATCATAAAATAGACAAATTTTAAAGGATAAAAAATGAGCGACGAAAATAGCCTATTTATAAATAGAGAGCTTAGCTGGCTGCGCTTTAATACGCGCGTTTTAGCTCAATGCGAAAAAGATATCCCGCTACTTGAAAAGCTAAAATTTCTAGCGATTTATATGACGAATTTGGACGAATTTTACATGATCCGCATCGCCGGACTTAAACAGCTATTCGCCGCGGGCGTCACCACTAGCGGCGAGGACGAGATGAGCCCGCTAGATCAACTAAAAGCGATCCGCAAATATCTCCAAGGCGAGCAAAAGGTAGTGGAAAGGCACTACGAAAATGCAAAACTAGGACTCGCTAGGCAAAATTTATTCATCAAAAACTACGACGAACTAGACGGCGCGCTAAAAGCCAAATGCGACGAATATTTTTTCTCGAATATCCTACCCGTCATCGTACCTATCGCGGTAGACGCGACGCACCCTTTCCCGCATCTGAACAACCTTAGCTTCTCGCTCGCCGTAAAGCTGGCGGACGTCGAGCATCCCGAAATTTTAAAATTCGGCATGATCCGAATTTCGCGCGTTTTGCCGAGATTTTGCCAACCTAGCGCAAACGTTTACGTGCCTATTGAAACCGTCGTGCATCGCCATGCGGAAGAGATTTTCCCCGGATACCGCCTAATTAGCTCGGCGGCTTTTAGAGTCACGCGAAACGCCGATATCGTTATCGAAGAGGAAGAGGCCGACGATTTTATGCTGATTTTGGAGCAAGGACTGAAACTGCGCCGAAAAGGGGCTTTCGTGCGAATGCAAATAGCCGCCGACGCGGATACGGAAATTTTGGAATTTTTAAATTTCCATATGAAAATTTTCCACAAAGACATCTATTTCTCATCCGTTCCGCTAACGCTAGGCTCGCTTTGGCAGATCGCGGGGAATAAAGATTTCAGCCATCTGGCAAACCCGCCCTACGCGCCCAAAACCTTGCCGCCCTTCGGCGATAACGTAAATATTTTCGATGCCATAGATAAAGAGGACGTGCTGCTAATCCACCCTTTTGAAAGCTTCGATCCCGTCGTGCAGTTTATTAAAGAGGCGTGCAAGGACCCCAAGGTTATATCTATTAGAATGACGCTTTACCGCGTGGATAAAAACTCGCCGATCATTCAAAGCCTAATCGACGCCGCAAGCGACGGCAAGCAAGTAACGGTAATGGTCGAGCTAAAAGCGCGCTTTGACGAGGAAAACAACCTGCACTGGGCAAAGGCGCTAGAAGACGCGGGCGCGCACGTGATCTACGGCATTACGGGCTTTAAAGTGCATGCCAAGATAAGCCAAGTCATCCGTCAAATGGGCGACAAGCTAAAATTTTACATGCACCTAGGCACGGGCAACTATAACGGCAGCTCGGCTAAAATTTACACCGACGTAAGCCTGTTTACGAGCCGCGAAGAGTTTGCTAACGACTCGACTACCTTTTTTCACATCTTGTCGGGATACAATAAAAATCGCCGTCTAAATACCCTTTCGATGTCACCCTTTCAGATAAAAGAGCGCATCGTCGAAAAGATAAAATTCGAGGCGAGCAAGGGCGAGCAAGGGCGTATAATCGCTAAAATGAACGCGCTAATCGACGCAGACGTAATAAAAGAGCTAAGCCTAGCCTCAAAAGCGGGCGTAAAGATCGACCTCATCGTGCGCGGCGTGTGCGGACTGCGCCCGGGCGTAGCAGGCAAAAGCGAGAATATCCGCGTGCGCTCGATCATCGGCAAATACCTAGAACACGCGAGAATTTTGTATTTTAAACACGCCGAACCTAAAATTTACATTTCGAGCGCGGACTGGATGCCGCGAAATTTGGAGCGCAGATTGGAGCTGATGACGCCGATATTCGAGCCGCGCCTGCAAGAGAGGCTGCTAGAAATTTTAGAGCTTCAGCTAAACGACAACGACTTGGCGTTTGAGCTACAAAACGACGGCGAATATCAAAAGGTAGCGCGCAAAGAAGGCGAAAAAATCATAAATTCGCACGAAATTTTGGAAAATTACATCTCTAAAATTTATAAATCCGTAAAAAAAGATACGGACAAAGCCAAAGCCGATCTAATCGCGGCTAAGCTCTTAAAAGAGAGTTGATTAGTATTTTAGCGAGCCCAAATTCGCGGCTTGCGAGAATGAAATTTGCGCTTAAATTTACGAATCGTAAAATTTAAGCCCGAAGTTAGCGCGGCGAGACGGCGCGTTTAGCCCGCGAGGGAGGGATTCGGATTTATTTTCATACTCGGCGCGCTCTTGCTAAATTTTATCAGATCCTCCGTCGTCTGCACGCTAAACGGCAACTTCGTAAACGCGTATTTTAAAATCTCGCTCGCCGATATCGCGTCGTTTAGCGCGCGGTGGTGGGCGTTATGTATGCCTAGCAGTTCTTTTAGAGAGTCTAGTCCGTATTTTTGCGAGGCGATCGTGCGGCGCGCCAAATCTATCGTGCAGAGTTTGCGATTTAGTAAAATTCCAAGCCCGATCCGAGAGAGGCTGTGCGAGATAAATCCGTAGTCGAAATTTACGTTATGCGCGACGAACACGGCTTCGCCTAGGAAAATCTTAAACCTTTCAAGCGCGCTTTTTAGGCTAGGAGCGCCTATTAGATCAAGAGCGCTAATGCCGGTTAGCTGCGTGATATTTTCAGGTACCTCGGGTGCTGCTACGAAGGTTTCAAACCGCCCTATTTCGCAGCCGTTTTGCAATCTGATCGCGCCTATTTCGATGATCTGCCCGCTATTTACGCCGCCGCTTGTTTCTATATCCACGACGCAAAATTCCTGCTCGTCTATCCCGCGAAAGCGCGTGGCTAGCTCGACTTCGCCTAGCTCGTTTTTACCTACGTCAAGCCCGAGCGCGCGCCACATAGATAGATCGCACGCGTCGATAACGGCGGAAATTTCCGGTACGTCCGAAAATTTTGCAACGAACTCGGCGTAAGGCATACTTTTGCCGGCAAGCAAATTTAGCAAATTTTCGAGGCGTTGAGCGTTTTTTTTCAAAATTCCATCTTTATAGAACTAATCGCCTGCGAATAGGAATTAGACGAAAAAATATAACTGCCCGCGACTAAAATATCAGCGCCCGCCTCCTCTAAATCGGGCGCGTTTAACCCGTTTACACCGCCGTCGATTTCGATTAGGCACTTTGCGCCCTTGGCATCGATTAGCTCGCGAAGGCGGCGCGTTTTATCAAGCACCGACGACATAAAGCTCTGCCCGCCGAATCCTGGATTTACGCTCATTAAAAGCACCATATCTACGTCGTTTATTATATATTCAAGCGCGGATATCGGCGTATGCGGATTTAACGCGACGGCGGGGCTTACGCCGCGCTTTCTAACGTGATCGATTAGGCGAAGCGGGTGCTTCTCCTCCTCGACGTGAAAGCTTAAAAATTTAGGCTTTAACGGCAAAAAAAGATCGGCGAAAAAGGTATTGTTTTGCACCATTAGATGAATGTCTAGCGGCTTTGTAGCCGCCTTTGCGACGGCGTTTACGACGACGGGTCCGATGGTGAGGTTAGGCACGAAATGTCCGTCCATAACGTCTACGTGAACTAAATCCGCCCCTGCTTCGCAGATCGCCGCGATTTCCTCGCCAAGCCGCCCGAAATCGGCCGATAAAATACTCGGTGCTACATACATTTTTTTCCTTTATTTAGTTACGAATAGAGCGCCTACCCGGGTCTGCCCCGCGCTTAGCAAGACCTGCGCGCCCTTACCCTCGCCGCTTCTTGCGTATTTGCCGCAAATTTTGGGGGCGCACAGCTTCGTATTTAAATTAAGCGCGGCAAAAAGCGCCGAAATTCGGGTTAAAATTAGCTCGAATATCTCTCTCGCTCCGCCGTTTTCGTCCTCTATACATAAAATTTTATGCATTTTTTGGACCGCCGAAATTTCTAGCGCGAGTATAATTTTTATCTCGAATTCGCCGTAAAATAGAGCGCTAGCGTAAATCCCGCCCTCGCTTACTTCGTAGCTAAACGGCGAAATTTGCGTGCTTGCGGTAAAATTTTCGCCGTAAAGCGGCTCCAAAACGCCCGTCGCGCAAGAAACGATCTGCGGTAAAATTTCTACGATATCTTTGGTTATACGCCTAGCGGAGGCATCCTCCGCAATCCGCGCGCTAACGGCGGAAGCGCCCTTTACGCCGTCAAAAAACGCGTCTAAATTCTTATAAATTAAGATATTAGCGCCTTTTAGCAGTAAAACCAAGCTTTCGGATAAGCTGCCCTCATTAAGCCCGCAAAGCGCGAGCGTCGCGCCTAGCTTCGCTCCTTGCGCGCTAAGTTTAATCAAAAAACTCGCTCCGTGCGCGTTTAATCCGCTAGCCGTATTTATCCAAAACGCGAAATTTTTAAACCCCGAGCGTAAAAACCTCTCGTATCCTTCTTTATCGAATTTACTCGCGAATTCAGAATCGATTAGTCCGCTAGCGCGGTAAATTACCGCCTCTTTTCTAATAAAAATTTCCAAATCCTTACTAGAAAAAACCGCGTGCGTTTTAGAGCCGATCGCGCACGTAAATTTCGGCTTTAACTCCGAAAATTCGCGCTTACCGACCGCCGCTTGCGTATCGTATCCGCGCTCTTTTAGATATCCTTGCATCAAACGCCTATACTGCGCATTTTCGTTAAACAATAAAATTTCGCCGCACTCCTCGACGCGCTCGCCTAAAAATAAGCTAGCGATTCGCCTCGTTTCAAATAGCGATAAACCGGGCGTATTACCGCAAAATTTCACTAACAGGTCGCAAAGCGCGTCGCTAAAATCGCAAACGCCGGCGCTTATTTTTAGCTCTTTGCAAACGCTAATTAGCTCCGCTAGCGCTTGCTTTACGCTCGCTTCATCGAAAAGCACGACGTATTTTAGCGATAGCAACGCGCAAGCGCTATTTTTTATTAAAATTTGCCTTTTTTGCTCGGGCTTAATCTTAAACTCGGGCGCATTTTGTAAAAACCCAAACGGCGTAAAAATCGCGAGCGAGCCCTGGAATACGAGTTTCATCTCATCGCCCTGTTAAAATCCAAAACCATTTCGTAGCTCGCCCCGCTTTGCAGCGCGATGACTTCCGAAAATTTAAACGCCCGAAATTCGGGTCTTTGCAGCTCGTAAATTAAAAGTAGCTCAAAATAATAAATTACGCGACGATTGATCACACTAACTTTATTAAAGTCCCAATCTACCGCTTCGCAAGCGATTTTAAGCAGCCCCTTTCCCCACGAATTTCTCAAAATTTTATCGTAGCTTAGGTCTGAGATTTTAATGATTTGCTCTAAATTTTCGCGGTCCGCGAAAGCTAACTCGCATACGATAAAAATAAGCGAGGCGCTTGAAGCGAGAGTTAAATTTTGAGCGTTTTTCTTCCTAATATGAGTTAGAATTTTAACCCAATCGGCTAAAATTCGCGCGTTAAATTCGACTAACTTCATAGCGTCGACGTTAAAAATTTTCCAGCTTTTGGGAGATTTTAAAAAAAATGCGTAGGAAATCACGACCGCGCGAAAAATATCTTCGCCGACGCTCTTTGCGAAATCGCTTAGATCTTGCGGGTGCTCGCTAGCGCAAAAACCGCCTTTTTTAGCGACCGCGGAAAAATAAACCCGAAACATTTTATCGGTTTGAAGCGCATCGATAGCGGCTTGCGTATCGCCGATATCTAGCGCGTCTTGAAACTTTAAAACGACTTCCGGAGTATTTAAAACGTGCCGTAAAATTTTATCCGCTTGATCTAAAAAAAGCATAAACCTACTTTAATTTTTATCGAATTTTGCGTGATTTTATCTACTTTTTCATAAAAACAAATTTAACCGAATTTTCAGGCTTTTAAGCGCCGATTTTGTTTATTTTGGATACAATCTGCCGAAATTTTTGTTTAAGAAGGATGAAAAATGTCAAGAAAATGCGCTATTACAGGCAAAGGTCCGATGGTCGGCAACAACGTAAGCCACGCCAAGAATAGGACTAAAAGAAGATTTTTGCCTAATCTTCGCACGATTCGCGTTACGCTAGAAGACGGTACGACTAGAAAAATAAAAGTCGCGGCTTCTACGCTAAGAACGATGAAAAAGCAATCAAACTGATATGAAATTTAAGAGGAATTTATGTCTTTGCTAGCAAGGCTGTTAAAATTCCTCAACTGGTCTAGCTCCCAAAAACCCGAAATCAATCTAAATACAGAACTTTACGAACAACTCCGACCGTTTAGGCTACCGCTGATATGCGTCGTCTTAATGATGATGTTCGGCGCGCTAGGATACGTTTTTATCGACAACTTCACGCTAATCGACGCGCTTTATCAAGCGGGAATGACCTTTACTACGGTCGGCTTTACTGAGGTCGCGCCGATCTCGGCAAAAGGGCGACTCTTTACCATCACGTTTATTCTGCTGGGATTTGCGGTTTTTACTTTTTCCATCGGTATTTTAATCGAGGTTTTAAAAAAGGGAGCTTTGATAAATATCTTAAAGGAAAGACGCATGCTTTACAAAATCGCGCGGCTTAAAAACCACTTCGTCATCTGCTACCACAATCTCTACACCATCGAGCTTAGCGCGCAATTTCGCGAAAACCACATTCCTTTCGTAGTGGTAGATAGCAGAGAAGATCTGCCCGAGCTTGCAGAAAAATACAAATATCCGTATTTCATAAACGCCTTGCCCCACACGCAAACGGCGTTTTTAAAGACGCACCTTTCAAGCGCAAAAGGACTTATTACGCTTAGCCCAAATATCGCCGATAATATCGCGCTAATAGCGTCGGTGCGCCTTTATGAAAAGGAAATCGATAGACGCAGGGCGTATTTTGTTATGACTAATTCCGATAACGAAGACGATGCCGAGCGACTTAAAAAACTAGGCGCAAATACCGTCGTCAGCCCCTCTCGTCTAGTCGCTCAGCGCCTAAGCGCGATGAGCGTGCGTCCCGACATGGAAAATTTGCTCGAACAATTTTTATATAAAAAAGACTCGCCTATCGACATCGAGGAAATTTTAGTACCCGATTATTCCTGGGTGCGTTTTAAACGCTTAAGAGAGACTCATTTGAGGAATATAACGAACGTCGACGTAGTAGGTATCCGCGACGCAAACGGTAAATTTATCCCGATGCCCACGGGCGATACGCTAATCGGAACCGGCACTAAGCTGCTAGTAATCGGAACCGTCGAAGGCATCCGTTTAACCAAGCGCGTTATAAAAAATAAACACAAACCCGAGGAGTTTAAATATGTTTAAGATTGTGCCGCTGGAACGCGGATTAGAAAACATTGACGGATTTTATTTCGGCGGCGTGAGTGCGGGCTTTAAAAAAGATGGCAACGATCTAGGATTTATCCGCGCGCAGGAGCCCGTGGACGTAAGCGCTAAATTTACGTCGAATAAATTTAAAGCCGCGCCGATTCGCCATTTTTTGCGCTACGGACAAAATTTTAAGACGAATTTTATCTTGCTAAATTCCAAAAACGCGAACGCAATGACCGGCGCAGCGGGCGTTAGCGACATAGACGCGCTATTTGACGAACTGAAAACGCGCATAAATTTTAAGCTGATAAACCCCGTGATGAGCTCTACGGGCGTAATCGGCTACCGACTAAATTTACCTAAAATTTCGGCCGCATTTAGCAAATTCGACTTTGACGCAAGAGATAGCGACGCCGCGGTAAGAGCGATCATGACGACGGATAGCTTTAAAAAAGAGCTTGCTTACGAAGTCGTTTTAGCGGACGGATCAAAATTTAAGATCGCGGCGATCTGCAAGGGTGCCGGGATGATAAATCCTTGTCTTGCTACGATGCTTTGCTTTATTCTAACCGACGCTGACGTGCCGAAGGCCGATATGGACGCGCTTTTAAGCGAGGCTTGCGAGCAAAGCTTTAACGCCGTAAGCGTCGACGGCGACACTTCTACGAACGACACGGCGATGCTACTAACCTCGCGAACGGCTAAAATTTACGACAAAGAGGCATTTAGGGCGGCGCTAAATAAAATCACGAAAGAGCTAGCTTTGATGCTAGTACGCGACGGAGAAGGCGGCACGAAAGTAGTCGAGTTTGAGGTATGCGGCGCGGCGGATGAGTTTCAAGCGCAATGCGTGGCAAAGGCGCTATCAAATTCTCTGCTAGTAAAGACGGCGATATTCGGCGAGGATCCAAACTGGGGGCGTATAGCCTCCACGATAGGTGCAAGCGGGGTAGAGTGCGACGATGCAAAACTAATAATCCGCTACGACGACGTTTTGGTCTACGACGACGCGCACCGCGAGTTAGACGAGGCGCGCGAGGCGGCCGCCCACGCGGTAATGAAAAAATCAAGCTATAAAATTAGCTGCGACTTGGGTATGGGCGGCGCGAAATTTAGCGCTTACGGCTGCGATTTGGGACACGAATACGTAAGCATTAACGCCGACTACCGCTCATAATCAAAAATTTACGTAATTTTGGGTAAGATTTTACAAACCAACAAAAAAAGGAGAAAAAATGCTACATGAATACACCGACTTAATCAAGGAACTCCGCGCAAAAAACGCGCATTTTGACAAAATTTGCCAAAAACACGACGATCTTAACGATCAAATCGATAAGATCGGCGCGGGCAATGATTTGGAGCTAGATAAGCTAAAAAAGGAAAAACTATTGCTAAAAGACGAAATTTACGCGATGGTTTTGAAATATAAGAATGAAAAATAATACTTTTACCAAGCCGCCCGGCTTGGCTCTGCTTTTTATCCGATTTATACTGGTCCTATTTTAACCTATTTTACTTCTTAGACGCATACGTGACTAAGAATTTACAATACTGCTGGATTCCTGTGTTAGGCGTGATCTCCATGCAATTGCAACAAAAGAAACACACGATAATATTAAAA
>NZ_CAJPMA010000036.1 GCF_905371695.1 uncultured Campylobacter sp.
GCGTAGGACTCTCCCAGTTATCCTCGACGAAGCGGATGTCGTGATTTTTTAAATTTAAACCGAGCTTTTCAAGGCTTTTTAGATAAAGCTCCTGTATATTTTCCGGGCTTGGTTTAATGAGCACCTGAAACTGATAATAAGCGCCTAAGCGGTTTGGGTTTTCGCCGTATCTACCGTCGGTCGGGCGGCGAGAAGGTGCTACGTACGCCGTCGCCCACGGCTTTGGCCCGAGGCTCCTTAAAAAAGTCGCCTGATGATAGGTGCCCGCGCCCGCAGGCATATCGTAGGGCTGCAGTATCACGCAACCCTGCTCGCGCCAGTAGTTTTGTAACGTCAAAATAATCTCTGAAAACGTCATTTTTTACCTTTATTTTATTGATATGTAAATTTCTATTTTTTCGTTTAAATATGTTTCAAAGTCCGTTTCGTAGGCCCTTTTTAGCTCAGAGCTTTCAAAATATTTCCAAATTTCTCCCCAAAATTTCGCTACGTTTTGCGACTCGTTCGGAAAGCTAAAAACGGCGTATTTGCCGCTTTTTATCTCTAAAATTTCGCCGCCATGGCAAAGCGATTTGGTTCCGATAAATAAATCGTAAAACCCGTTTACGCCGTTTTCATAACTACAATAAACGCCGTAAATTTCGCTTTTGCCATCATAAAATTCTTTTGTAAATTTAGCCCACAAGGCCGGGATTTTACCGTCGCCGTTTATCTCGTCGGCATTTTTCGCGCGAGTTTTTAGCCCGTAAATTTTAAAACCCTCTACCGCTAAAATTTCCACGACTACTCCTTGTCACCTTTGAAATTTTCAACCGCTTTGTTCCACATAAGTTTGTATTTTCGTTTTAAAAACTCGACTTCCTCTTGCGATTTTTTTAGCTGAGTCGTAAGCGTCTCTACCGTTTTTCTATCCTCGTCGTAAAGCTCTTGCATCGAGTAAAGAGCCTCTTTTAAAAATTTATTTTCGTTACGCAAGGCTTCTAGCGTTTCGTCTTTGGCGTCAAGCACCTTTTCGTGTAAGGTTAAAATCGTTCCGATCGTCTTCTCGACGAAATTTTCGCCGACTAGTCCTGCGCCGCTAGTCGCGACCGCTTCGCTGCTAGCCGTAGGCACCACGCTCATCGTGCCTTGCGACGCCTCTATATAGGTCTCGTCGCCGTCTATCCTGATTTTTAGCGCGCCCCGCTCGATCATACTCTCTACGGCTTCGCGCGGCAGGTGTACCAGCTGGCAAAATTCGTCGATTTTTAGAAAAGTCTGCATTAAAGTATAACCTCGACCGATTTTGAATCTTCCTCGACGCCGCGCGCTTTGGCAGCTCGGTCGGCTTTTAGAGTCTCGTCTAGACTTTGGTCGTTTAGGGCTAAAATTTGTAGCGCCAGATAGGCTGCGTTTACCGCGCCAGCCTTACCGATCGCCACGGTGCCAACAGGCATGCCGCCAGGCATCTGAACGGTGGAGTATAGAGCATCCACGCCGCTAAGCGCGGAGCCTGCCATCGGTATGCCGATCACGGGACGAGTGGTGTTTGCCGCGATAGCGCCCGCTAGGTGCGCCGCCATGCCGGCTGCCGCGATAAATACCTGCGCGCCCTTTTCCTCGGCTGCGGCAACGTATTCGCTCGTTCGCTTCGGGCTTCTGTGCGCCGAGCTTATGATTAGTTCGTAAGGGACGTTAAATTTTTCAAGCACCTTTGCCGCCTCGCTAACCACGTCGTAGTCGCTCTTGCTTCCCATTATAATTGAAACAAATTTCATTTTATTTCCTCTCTTAAAAAGCTAAATTTAGGCAACTTCGCGCCCAAATTTACTTCGTTTTCGTTGCCGCTGTGGATTTCTGCTATTTCTTTGCCTTTTTTAGTTACGAGCTTTTTAAATTTGATAAATTTCTTGCCGTCGCGAGCGAAAATTTGAGATATTTCGCTCTCGTACTCATCTATCTGAGCGCCCAGCGGCGCCACGATCTCGTACTCGTTGCCAGGGAAAATTTTATATTTGCATTTAAAAAACTCGCCGTCCTCGCTCATAGCGTTTACCTGATGAGTGCCTTCTTCTAGGCTGCTGGCGTGATTTTGCGTATCAGCCTTTTCAAACGGGCGATTTACCAGGTAGCCGTCGGTAAAGCCGCGATTTTTTAGCGTATTTAGCTCGCCGGCGTAAATTTGCGCGTCAAATTTGCCGGCTACTGCGTCATCGACGGCCATGCGGTAGGCTCTAGTCGCGCAGGCGGCGTAGTATTCGCTTTTCGTGCGGCCTTCGATTTTTAGGCTATCGACCGCACCGCTTTCGATGATGTCTTTGATGTGCGCGGATAAATTTAAATCCTTCGAGTTCATCACGTGCGTGCCGCCTTCTTCGTCCTCTTCCAGGCGAAACAGCGTCCCGCTCTCAGGGTTTTTGGCGTAGAGTTCGTATTTAAACCTGCAGTCATTCGCGCAGCTGCCGCGGTTTGACTGGCGGCCGCTTTGAACCGCGCTAACCAAACAGCGTCCAGAGTAAGCAAAGCACATCGAGCCGTGTACGAAAATTTCGATATCTAGCGTCGGAATTTGCTCTTTTATCTTCACGACGTCTTTTAGGCTCATTTCGCGCGCTACGACGATGCGTTTTGCGCCCATTTCGTGATAGATTTTGGCGTCAAGCGCATTCATGACGTTTGCTTGCGTCGAGAGGTGGATCTCGATGTCCGGGGCTATCTCTTTTGCCAGACTCATGACGCCCGGAGTCGCGATGATAAAGGCATCTGGCTTCATCGCAGAAATCGTTTGCAAGTGGCGTTTTAGCGGCTCGATTTGCGAATTAAAAGGAAACGCATTTACCGTAGCGTAAAATTTCTTGCCCTTTGCGTGCGTGTATTCGATGGCTTCTTTAAAGGTTTCAAGGTTGAATTCGCGCGCCGAACGAGTGCGAAGCGAAAAGCTCGCTACCGATGCGTAAACCGCGTCTGCTCCGTACTCTAAGGCTATTTTTAGCTTGGTTAAATTTCCCGCGGGAGATAAAAGCTCGAGCTTTTTCACTTTTTGCCTAAGCTTTCGATTAGAGCCTCGATATCGTCGTTGCTGACGAGATTTTCCGTAGTCGTATCGCCCGCGATATGCACCGCCGATGCCACGCGCTTATCGTCGTCGATCTTGCCCTCAAATAGCGTATTCATATATTTGCTAAGCGCGCGCATGACGTTAATTACGCGCTCGATCTTTTGGCGGTGAATGTCTTGATATTGCATCATATCCATCGCCATCATAATCTCGTCTTGTCCCGCTTGTAAGTTGCCGACGATCTCGTCAAGCTCGCTTTTTAGGGCGCTATTTCGCTGCGCGGCCTCGCTAAACGCCGCTACGTGAGGAAATTTTTCAACCAGCGTATTAAATATCTCGATATTCGCGTCGATGCCTTTCTTTATGCCGTTGCAAGCGCCCTCGGCGTCCATAAAAAAGTTATTTATCGTTTCTAATTTATCGAGCATTTCGGTAGCTTTTTTCTCGCTATCGCGCGTTACGTCGTCCAACTGATGAACCATCTTGTGATCGTCCGTCGGAGGAGGCGGAGGCCACGCTCCTTCGGCGCTTACGCGGTAGTTTTCAGGATCTACTACTTTTTCGTTCGTTTTTTCTTGCGGTTTTTGCTCGTTTGATTTCGGGGCGGCGTCGCTTGCTACGTCGTCAAGATCGCCTGCCATCAAGGCGTCGAGTTCTTCTTGCGTCATAATCTCTCCCTATGTAAAAAATACTTGATTATCCTAAAAACTAACTTTAAATTTGATTAAATTTTAATTGCTTTTAGGTTAAAATGCCCCCGAAATTTTAAGGGCGAAAAATGAAAATAGATCTACATAATCACACCGCGCTTTGTAACCACGCTACGGGCGAAATCAGTCAATACATAGACGCCGCGATCGCCGCGGGAACGCAGGTTTTCGGATTTTCCGATCATGCGCCGATGAATTACGACGAAAAGTATCGTATGAAATTTTCGCAAATGGACGCTTACGAAGCAGCCGTGCTCGCAGCGCGCGAAAAATACGCGGATAAAATCAAAATAGTGCTCGGCTACGAGGTCGATTTTTTAGAGGGTTTTATGGACGAGCGGGTTTTGGCGCGCAAAGTCGATTACTTCATCGGTTCGGTACATTTTATAGGCGGCTGGGGTTTTGATAATCCCGAATTTATCGGCGAGTATAAAAACCGCGATATAGATCAAATTTGGAGAGATTATTTCGCTTGCGTAGCCGCATCGGCAAAGTGCGGAAAATTCGACGTTATCGGACATATGGATCTGATGAAAATTTTTAAATTTATGCCTCGCGCGGATATTAAAATTTTAGCCCTACCCGCGATTAAAGAGATTAAACGAGCGAATTTAGCCGTCGAGATAAACTCCGCGGGGCTTAGAAAACCCGTCCGCGAACAATATCCTAGCAGGCAAATTTTAGAGCTTGCGGCGGAATTTGACGTAGCTATTAGCTTCGGTTCGGACGCGCACGCGCCGGATCAAGTAGGCTCGGACGGCGGAATTTGCGAGAATTTAGCGCGCGAAATCGGGTTTAACAAATGCGTTTGTTTCGAAAATCGCGATAGATTCTTCGTAAAATTTTAAATAGCGTGAAATTTTATATAAATTTTATCTTAAAAACAAGGTGTTGTGATACAATACCGAAATCAAATCAAAATTAAGGAATAAAAATGGGAAAATTCGTAAAAAGCGTTGATCATTTTTTTGATTTTTGCAAAGAGCACGAGGTTAAATTCGTAGATTTTAGATTTACCGATATGAACGGCGCTTGGCACAGCATCACGTATAACGTAAAAGCCGTCGAAAAGGCGCATTTCGAGCACGGAGTGCCGATGGATGCTAGCTCGCTGGGCGGCTGGCAACCGATAGATAAAAGCGACATGATAATGCGTCCGGAAGCTACTAGCGCCTTTTTAGACCCTTTTACCGCCGACGTTACCGCAGTCGTTTTTTGCGATATTTACGACATTTACAAGGGGCAAATTTATGAAAAATGCCCGCGCTCGATAGCCAAAAAAGCGATGGCCTACGTAAAAGAAAGCGGCGTGGGCGACGCGGCGTATTTTGGGCCGGAGAACGAATTTTTTATATTTGATAACGTAAAAATCGTAGATAGCCCAAACTGCGCGATGTACGAAGTAGATACAGAAGAGGGCGAGTGGAACGACGCCAAGGACTTTACCGACGGCTACAACACGGGCCACAGACCGCGCAGAAAAGGCGGCTATCTGATGACGCAGCCCACCGATAGCATGGTCGATCTGCGCGCTGAAATGATGCAGGTTTTAGAGCAAGTAGGCCTTGAAGTCTTCGTCGGGCACCACGAAGTCGCGCAGGGTCAAGGCGAGATCGGCGTGAAATTCGGCACTCTCGTAGAGGCCGCCGATAACGTGCAAATTTACAAATACGTCGTCAAAATGGTCGCACATCTAAACGGCAAAACCGCGACCTTTATGCCAAAGCCGCTCTACGGCGACAACGGCAGCGGCATGCACGTGCATCAGTCGGTGTGGAAGGACGGTAAAAATTTATTCTACGGCGAGGGAAATTACGCGAATTTAAGCGATTTCGCGCGCTGGTACATCGGCGGAATCTTAAACCACGCAAGAAGCGTCGCGGCGTTTACAAACCCGAGCACAAACAGCTACAAGCGCCTAATTCCGGGCTTTGAAGCGCCGTCTATCCTAACGTATTCTAGTCAAAATCGCTCGGCGTCGATCCGTATCCCATACGGCTCGGGAGAAAAATCCGTGCGAGCCGAGATGAGATTCCCGGACAGTACGGCAAACCCGTATTTAGCGTTTGCTGCGATGCTGATGGCCGGGCTTGACGGCGTGAAGCACAAAATGGAGCCGGTGGGCCCGATGGATGAAAATTTGTTTAAACTGCACCTAGACGAAATTCGCGAGCGCGGCATCGAGCAGCTACCGCATACGTTAAGGGGCAGCCTAGAAGCGTTAATCCGCGACAACGAATATCTCCGTCCGATAATGACCGAGACTTTTATTGACGATTATCAGCATTATAAATTTGAAACCCAAGTGTGGCCGTACGAGGCAAGACCTACGGCATACGAGTTTAAGACTTGTTACTCTTGCTAATTTAGCGCGTTTCTCGCACTTCTGGTAAATTTCTGTCGGCCGTGCGGGCAGTCAAATTTGCTCCACTCAGAAGTTGAAGTTAGGCGAAATTTTCGCCGCTCGCCGAAGTAAATTTTACCGGCATCGACGCGACGCGCAGAAATTTAAAAGGTTTAAAGGATTAAAAATGGATTACGTAATAATCACGGTAGCCGCCGTATTTATTTTAGGATTAATTCGCGTATTTTTTAGCGATCAAGACCTACAAAATAAGCTAACCTTAATCGTTCTCGGCGGCTTGATATATTTTCTCTACCAAGCCTCAAAAGGCAACAGTATCGTAAAGACGATCAAGGGCTTTTCATTAAGCTCGCTAGGGCTATAAACTAGACTATCTAGTCGAGCGGTACATCGGGTGTTGATAGTCGTTTTTCTCGCACCCGCTTATCGCCGCGGCGGCAAGCGCTAAAAATACGAAAACTACAAGATTTCTCATCGTGCCTCCTCAAAATTTTTTCGCGATTATAGCAAAATTCGCGCATTTTTCAAGGTCGGCGCAAATTTTAGCATGTGAAAAGCTTTATTAAAAAGCAAGAGATTTTTAGCTACAATCCCCTAAAATTTTACGTCAAGGAAGCCATTTTGCAAGCATTAGCGTTAAAATATCGTCCGCGAAATTTCGGCGAACTTATCGGACAAGAATCCGTCAGTCAAAGCCTAATCCGCGCGTTAGAAGGCGGACGCATCGGTCACGCGTACCTATTTTCGGGGCTTCGCGGCAGCGGCAAAACGTCTAGCGCGCGCATATTTTCAAA
This sequence comes from uncultured Campylobacter sp., assembly GCF_905371695.1. Classification (GTDB taxonomy): domain Bacteria; phylum Campylobacterota; class Campylobacteria; order Campylobacterales; family Campylobacteraceae; genus Campylobacter_A. The sequence continues at coordinate 6,907 of NZ_CAJPMA010000036.1, forward strand.
GGCCCTAGTGTGCGAGCAAGGCCCGACGGCGCATCCGTGCGAGGTTTGCGCGCACTGCAAGGCCGCCAACGAAGGTAGACACATGGACATCATCGAAATGGACGCCGCCAGCCACCGCAAGATCGACGATATCCGCGAGCTAATCGAGCAGACAAAGTACGCTCCCGCCGCTGCGCGCTTTAAAATTTTCATCATCGACGAAGTGCATATGCTCACCAAAGAGGCGTTTAACGCGCTTCTTAAAACGCTAGAAGAGCCGCCCGCGTACGTAAAATTTATCCTAGCCACGACCGACCCGCTCAAACTACCGGCCACCGTACTTTCGCGCACGCAACACTTTCGCTTTAAGCAAATTAGCCGCCTAAATATCGTAAAACACCTCGAAAATATCCTAAAAAACGAAGGCATCGCCTACGAAAAAGAGGCGCTGGAAATCCTTGCTAGAAGCGGCTCGGGCAGTCTACGGGATACGCTCACGCTACTTGATCAAGCCATAATCTACGGCGCGGGCGACGTCTCGCAAAACGCGGTCGCGTCGATGCTAGGTCTACTAGATCCCGCGCGCGTAGAAGAAATTTTAGAAGTAATCTCTCGCGCCGATATCTCGCGGCTAAAAGAGCTAATTAGCGAGCTTGAAATCTACGAGCCCGAGATGATAATCGACGAACTCGTCGCAAATTTAAAAGATAAATTTCTAGGCGGAGATCCGAAATTTTCGCTGCTGATTTACGAGCGGTTTTTCAGAATTTTAGCTCAAAGCAAATCGCTTTTAAGCATTAGCGGCGATAACGGATTCGCGCTTACTTTAATGTTTTTCATGATGATCGAAGCGCTAAATTTAAAGACGATAGGCGAAGCCATAGACGAGGCTAAACGCGAAAATTTAGCGGCCGCGCAAGATTTTACCGAGCAGGGCGCCCGGTCCGCGCGCGCGGTATCTAGCACCCACGCGTCGTCCGTTTTAAGGCCGGATCCGCGAGAAATTTCGGACGCAAGACCCGCTTCGTCGCCGTCCGTTTCGGGCGCGCGTCCTCAGCGACCTACGCCGCCCGCGCCGCAGAATTTAGGCGCTTACGAGATATTTTTAGGCAAAATTTACGACAGAGACTACGAGCTTGGCGAATGTTTTAAACGCTGCATCGAATTTTCCGGTTTCGACGGAGTTACGATGAGTCTGCTTTCAAGCGCGCAAGGAGGTGATCAGGCAAAACTTCGCGCAAATTCCAAAATCGTCATGCAAATACTTCGCGCCGCCTTCGGAGAGGGCGCCAAAATCCAAATTTTACCCAAACCTAGCGAGCAAATTTTAGCGCATAGCCCGCAAAATAGCGAAGCGGACGTAAAAAACGCGCGACAAGATTACGAGCCCGCAAAACCCGCCGACGTCCCGACCGAAATTTCGCAAGCGGCGAAGCTGCAAAAGGTCGTAGAAAGCTCGCAATCCGAAAATTTAGGCGCGGATTTAGAAACGGATAGTAAAATTTCAGACGATTTATCTTTTCTGGACGACGAGCTGGCTAGGATGCAAAATCCGCAAATTTTAAACGAGAAAAAGCCCTTTTACATAGAGGAAAGCTCCGCACAAACGGCGCTTAGCGAAAATTTAAGCGGCGCGGCGCAAAACGAGCCCGTTTATAACCAAAGCGGCGCGGGCGAAAATACGAACGGCGCCGTACCAGACGACAAAACACAAAATTTTAGCGAAACTAAACAAAAAGGCGAGTTTGATTTTAACGAATTAAGATCGTCGCAAGATCAAGATAAAATGCGCGAAGAAGGCGTCCTGCGCGAAGCTAGCAGACTTTTCGGCGAACCGCAGATTTTAAAGAATTAGCGAAATTCTTTAAAATTTTTAGCAAAACGCCGACGAAACCGCTATGTTTATTCTCGCTCGCGCATATTCGGATCTGCGCGGTCGAGATTATCCGCGTTAAAGCTCAGTCAAAAACCGAAATACGACTTTGCGCTAGTAAAAATTTGAATAGCTGCTGCGTAAAATCCGAAATTTTAAGCGCGACCGGCGAATTTACCGCCGCCCCACATAGATAAACTACCAGAGCGAAACTGCCGACGATACTTGCCTAGCGCCGCGCTCGTTAAAGAAAGCCGCGCACGCGATACCCTAAAACGCTACCTTGCTCGCGGCGGCGAATAAATACGCGTAAATTCGCGACGCTAGGACGAATAATCCGCATTTATCCCGCGCACTTTCGGCGAGGTAGGTTCAATACGCATTTTATGGCTTTTCTAGGTCGTTTTCGCCGCGTTCTCTCGCCTCTTTTTCGCGGCGCCGTAAATCCGCCGCCTCGTTTAGCGCGTCCTCGTCGTCGTAAAGCGCACCGTCGAAAAACTTTCTCTCGTCGTCAAACTGCCCGCTTTTTACGCCCCAAAGCGCGCCGAGAAGTCCCAACGCGCCTAGAAATACCGACGCGCCGATCACCGCCGCCAGCACGAAATCGCTCATTTTTTATCCTTAAAAACCGCGCCGATGCGCAAGGAATTTAGTACGACCGCAACGGAGCTAAACGACATGGACGCGGCGGCGATTAACGGAATGATGTAGCCGAGCGCGGCGAGCGGTATCGCAAGCGCGTTGTATCCGAGCGCAAAGAATAAATTTTGCCTTATCGCGCACACGGTGCGGCGGGCTAGGACGACGGCGCTAATTAGCGAGCGAGTATCGCTTGAAAGCAGCGCTGTATCGCTCTTTGCTAGGCTTATATCGGCGCCCGCTCCCATGCAGACGGCGGCGTCCGCGTAGCTAAGCGCCAAAGAGTCGTTTATGCCGTCTCCGACCATCAAAACGCGCCTACCTTTTTTTTGCAAATTTCGCACGAAATCGGCCTTGTCCTCGGGTAGCTGCTCGTAGTAAAATTCATCGACGCCAAGAGTGCTCGCGGCCGCTTGAACTGCCTCTTTTTTATCGCCCGAGAGTATCAAAACGCTAAATCCGGCGCGCTTTAAAAAATCTACGCACTCTTTTGCGCCCTCTTTTATCTCGCCGCAAAGCAAAGCCCTTGCCGCGGCCTTGCCGTTGATCGCTACGAAATATTCGCTTAGCCCCTCGTTTGCGCGCGAAAAATTTTCAAGCCCGCTTACGCCGTTTTCGCGCATAAATTTAGCGCTCCCGGCAAGTAGCGCCGAGCCTTCAAAACTCGCGCTGACGCCCTTTGCGGCGATCTCTTTAACCTCTTCTAGCTCGAAATTTTCGCAATTTTTATTTTCTAAAAATTTAGCTACGCCCGCGCTTACGGGATGCTTTGAGGCAAGCGCGAGCGAGTAGATTAAATTTTGCGACGCGCCTAAATTTTCAAAACTTTTAACTTCTAAATCCCTCTTCGTTAGCGTGCCCGTTTTATCAAATACAGCCGTATCGCAGCCTGCCAGCGTTTCGATAATTTTAGACCGCTTAAATATTACGCCGCGCTTCGCTCCCGCGCCAAGGGCCGCAAGCGCGGCTACGGGAGTAGCGAGCCCCAAGGCGCAAGGGCAAGCGATGATAGCGACCGCTACGGCTACGGATAACGCTTGCGAAAAAGACGCGAACGCCGACCAAACGCAAAACGAACAAACGGACGCGGCAAGCACGAAAAGCGCGAATTTAGCCGAAATTTTATCGGCTAAAAGCTCGATTTTAGGCTTTTGCAAGCTCGCGTCGCGCAAAAGCCGCGAAATTTTGCTTAAAAACGAATCCTCAAACGTCGCGCTAGCCTCGTAAATCACGCGTCCATCCAAACATATCGCGCCGCTTCTAACCGAATCGCCCTCACCCAAAAGCACCGGCGCGCTCTCGCCCGTGACGCTTGAATAATCAAAGCTAGCCCGTCCTTGCGTCGCGCGTCCGTCGATGATCGCCCGCTCGCCCGCGTTTAGCGCGATTAAATCACCTATTTTTACGTCAAGAGCCTGCGCTCTCGCGCTTTTGCCTTCGCGCACGACTTCGACCGACTCCCTCGCGCAAAGATCCATGCCTCCGACCTTCTGGGCGACTTTTTTTGCGGCGCTAGTTTCTAAAAATTTACCCAAAAATACGACGGTTATTATCATCGCCGCGCCGTCGAAATAAGTCTCCCCCGAGCGCGAAAACATGGCGTAGACCGAGTAAAAATACGACGCGCAGGCGCCGAAAACCACGAGCAAGTCCATATTCGCCCCGCGCGCCCTAACCGCCGCCCTAGCCCCAGCGAAAAATGGCGCGCCAGTGTAAAAAAGCGCGGGCGTAGCCAGCAAAAACTGCGCGAAATTTAATATGTCTTTGACGCTTTGACTCATGCCGCTAAAATACCCCGCCCACTGCGCGACCGCCATCCACATGATATTCATCGAGCAAAACAACCCGACTAAAAGCCTCGCGTAAAAATCCCGTCTTTTCGCGTCGGCGCGCTCCTGCTCGCGGCTAGGCTCGTAAGGCGAGCAAACGTAGCCCACGGAGTTTACGCGCTCTAAAATTTGCGCCAAAACGGAAATCTCGGCAGCGTTTTCGTTAGAGCCTTCGTTTAAGATTTCATCCTTGCTTTCGCCTGAAATTTCGCTTTGATTTTTGCTGAAATTCAGGCTTAAATTCGTAGCCTCGCCGTCGTTTGAGCTTTTTGTGGCGGCCGTCTCCCGCCAGACTACCAGAGCCTGCGCCGAGCTAACGTTTACGCTTATCTGCGTTACGCCGCGCACGCTAAAAAGCGCCTTTTCTATGAGCCACGCGCATGCGGCGCAATGGACGTTTTCAAGCGCGAGCCTGATTTTACAAAATCCGTCCTCTTTTTTGACGTAGTTTTCGTAGATATTTCGGATGCTTCGGTCGCTAAAATTTTGCGCTTTTACCGGGGATAGCTCGCGCGAGCCGAGCCTTTCGTAAAACTCTCCAAGCCCGTCCGCGCGCAAAATTTCATAGACGCTTTTACAGCCGCGGCAGCAAAATTTATGCCCGCCCTCGCCCGCAATCATCGCGCTTTCGTCGAATTTTAACCTACAATGCGCGCACTTAATTTGAGACATTTTGGCTTCTTTTACCATCTTATCGCGGCTCGCGCGCCGTCTCTAAGGTAGTCCCGCGCGTTTAGCCGCCCGCGAAATATAAAAAAAATGGTCGCGTATTTTTTTATCATTTTTCGCTCCTGACGCACCGCGCGAAATTTTTATCATGCGCTTCGACCCAGCCGTCCTCTCCGTTTTTAAAAACCGCGACCCACGCGTTTGACGCGCTGACGGCGTCCTTTGTAGCGCTCCAATACAAATCGGATCTTACGTTTTTAAAAGTGGGATTGATAGCGGGGTCAAATTTGCTCTTATCGGTTATACTAATTAACTCATCTATGTTCGGCAGCCGCCAGTCCTCAAAGCCGGCGAATTTTAGCCGCTCGCAATACTCTTTGGCCTGCGCCCAGTCGCCGATAAAAATTCGCTCGCCGTCTTGCCACATTAGCTTGCCTAACTTCGCTTCGCCGCATACGACTACGTTTAGAGCGTCGTCTCTAACGCAAACCGTATCCAATGCGTCCGCGCCCAGTAACCCGCAAAATATAAAAACAACCGCGCAATTTTTCATTTATACTTCCTGACGCATCGCGCAAAATATCTAAATGACGCATCTTGCCTAATACTTACGCCGTTTCTAAAAAATACGACCCACGCATTTGAGGCGCTGACGGCGTCCTTTGTGGCGCTCCAATACAAATCGGATCTTACGTTTTTTAAAGCGGAATTGATAGCGGGGTCAAATTTAGTTTTATCGGTTATGCTAATTAGCTCGTTTATGCTCGGTAGCCGCCAGTCCTCAAAGCCCGCGAAGGTCAAATTTTCGCAGTATTTTACCGCCTCGTCGCAAGTACCTTGATACATCTCCTCGCCGTCTTGCCACATCAGTTTATAGACGCTATCCGTGACGACGTTTTTGGCGTCGTCTCTGCTAAAACCGCCCGTTATATCGCCGCTAAACGCAGCGCCCGCGCTTAGCAAGAAAGCCGCCCAAACGGCCGCGAATTGACCCATATTTTTCCTTTTACCCCGTGAATTTGGCGCAATTATACCCTATCTAGCCACCAAATTTCACGCAAACTCCCTATCTATCATGATGAAAATTTTATACCCTGGAAAGCTTAGCGATATCTCGCGTTCTATCTCGGCGCGTAGCCGGCTTAGATTTTTCTCGGCAAAATCGACCACTACGTCAAACCTCACGCTCTTTTTCTTGCTATCTATAAAAAACGCGTGAAATCCGCGCACGCTGCTAAAGCGCGAGAGTAAATTCGCCACGCAGGCGCGACTCTCGTCCTGCCCCGAATTTACGCTATAAACGCCGAAAACCAGATAAATCCTGTAAATTTTATAAATCTTAATCTGAAGCTCGTTTAACCTCTGCGAAACCTCGCTAAGGGGCAAATGCTCGTCTATCTCGACGTTTACCGAGCCGACGTATCGCTGCGCGCCGTAGTTGTGCAGGATCAGGTCGTATGCGCCGCGCACAATCTCGCAGCGATTTACGGCGGCGTAAATTTCGTCGCTGATCTCTTTTTCGACGCGCTGACCGATGATTTTATCGAAGGTTTCTTTTATCAAAAGCACGCCGTTTACGATAATAAAAAGCGAAGCCAAAGCGCCCGCGTAGCCGTCTATCTGGATATCGGCGAAGTACGATAATGCAGCCGAAGCAAGGATCACGCACGATATGATCGCATCGCCCAAAGCTTCCTGCCCGACGGCTCTAAGCGAGATAGATTTGGTCTGTTGGCCGATCTTTTTGTAGTAAAAGCCGAGCGCAAATTTGACGAATATCGCGCAGAACAAAAACGTCAAAAACGGCATCGTAAAAGTAGTAGGCTCAGGTGCAAAAATATTTTCGACCGAAGTTTTTAAAAACTGAAAGCCTAACATCAGTACGATGACCGAAACGATGAGACCGCCGATATACTCGGTCCTGCCGTAGCCGTAGGGGTGATCTTCGTCGGGCATCTTGCTGGCTAGTTTTGAGCCAAATATCGTGATGATACTTGAGCCTGCATCGCTGAGGTTATTTACAGCGTCTGATATCAGCGCGACCGAGTTTGAGACCACGGCGATGAAAATTTTCGCCCCGGCCAAGAAAAAATTCGTAACTATGCCGATAAGCGCGGTTTTTATGATCGTTTTTTCGCGTTTGCCGTCTTTAAAATCCATCATTTTGAAATTACTTTTCATTTTTGGCGTATTATACCGCGTCTTGACATCAAAGCCAAAATTTTATAAAATGCGGGCTTTCAAAACTTCTTTTGAAACTTAAATTTATCTACAAAATTATTCCGTAATTTTAAAGAGGACACGATGGAAAATAACGCAACCCAGCCTGCAAATTCGGCGCAGGAAAATCAAAAAACGACCAAAAAATATACAAACTCGCGCACTCATATCCCCGTCGACGGCCACAAAATCGAAGAACTAAGAATGCTAAGCTTAGATGAGCTAGTGCAGATAGCAAACAGCGTCGGCGTCGAGAATCCGCGCGAATTTCGCAGGCAGGATTTGATATTTGAGATACTAAAAGCCCAAACAAAACAAGGCGGATTTATACTTTTTACGGGCATTTTAGAGATTATGCCAGACGGCTACGGCTTTTTGCGCTCGGTAGACGCAAACCTCAGCGACAGCTCAAACGACGCCTACGTCTCAAACTCTCAAATTCGCAAATTTGCCCTGCGCGTGGGCGACATCGTGACGGGTCAAGTACGCGAACCCAAAGATCAGGAAAAGTACTACGCTCTGCTAAAAATCGAAGCGCTAAACTATATGCCGCTAATCGAAGCCAAAGAGCGCCCGCTATTTGACAACCTAACTCCGCTTTTCCCGACGGAAAAACTCCGCCTAGAATACGATCCGATGAAGCTAACGGGCCGCGTGCTAGATCTCTTTACGCCTCTTGGCAAGGGTCAGCGCGGCCTAATCGTCGCTCCCCCTAGAAGCGGTAAAACCGAGCTTATGAAAGAGCTAGCCCACGGCATCGCGCGCAACCACCCCGAGTCGCATCTCATGGTCTTACTCGTGGACGAGCGTCCAGAAGAGGTCACCGACATGCAGCGTTGCGTAAAGGGCGAGGTATTTAGCTCGACGTTTGACCTGCCCGCGATGAACCACGTGCGCGTCGCCGAACTCGTCATCGAAAAGGCCAAGCGCCTCGTAGAAATGGGCAAGGACGTCATCATCCTGCTTGATAGCATCACCCGCCTAGCGCGCGCGTACAACACCGTAACTCCGCCAAGCGGCAAGGTACTAACCGGCGGCGTGGACGCAAACGCTCTGCATAAACCCAAGCGCTTTTTCGGCGCGGCGCGAAACATCGAACACGGCGGCAGCCTCACCATCATCGCCACTGCGCTCATCGACACGGGCTCGCGTATGGACGAGGTTATTTTCGAGGAATTTAAAGGTACGGGCAACAGCGAGATCGTACTAGATCGCAACATCTCCGACCGCCGAATTTACCCGGCCATCAACGTACTAAAATCGGGTACCAGAAAAGAAGAACTACTGCAAAAACCTGACGAACTGCAAAAGATCTGGGCTATCCGCTCGGCGATAGCTACGATGGACGACGTAGAGGCGCTTAAGTTTTTATACGCCAAGATGCTAAAAACCAAGGATAATAAAGAGTTGCTTTCGATATTAAACGAATAGTCGGCCTAAAAACCGGCTTATTTTTGGGATATTTTTTCTATATCTTCTTTTATTTTTTCTTCAAATTCGCAGAGTTCTTCGTAGTTTTTCTTACTTTGTTTAATTAAATCTTCAAACTTAAATCCAAGCATAACGATACGATACAAATTCGGCTTATTTTTACGCCAATTATAAAGCGTCGCGACGTCGACGTCTAAATAATAAGCCATATCGCGTTTCGTTATCTTACCCACCTACTACTCCTCGCTAAAAAATTTAATTTTATAAATTTTTTTCTGATAACAAAACAATTGAAATATTTTATGT
>NZ_CAJPMA010000037.1 GCF_905371695.1 uncultured Campylobacter sp.
TAAATTTTTAAAAACATTCCAGACGGGATGCCGAGGGTTTGTTTAAAATCCAGCCGAGTCGAGGAATCAAAAAGGATAAAAAATGAAAGAATTTATGAGCTACGAGGCCTCTCTTGAAATTTTACGCTCTACGCTGGCTCCATGGGACCGCGTAGAAAAGGTCACTCTCACGCAAGCACTTGATCGCCGTATCGCCGTAGATATCGCGGCGCAGGATAACTATCCCGCCCGGCCCGTCTCGGCGATGGACGGCTACGCGTTTGCGTGGCAAGAGGGCCTAAGCGAGCTTGAGCTCATCACCGACCTACCCGCAGGCAGCGACAAAGGGCTAAAGGTAGAGGGCGTAAAATGCGTCAAAACCTTCACCGGCTCGCTAATGAGCGAGGGCACAGACACGCTAATCCCGGTCGAAAACGTCGAGGTGTCAGGCGGCAAGATCCTCATCAAAAAACCCGTGCCGAGGGGCTTTGCCGTGCGCGAAGTCGGCGAAAGCTACAAAAAAGGCGAAATCCTAATCAAAAAAGGCGCGACGATAGGCTACGCCGAGACCGCGCTGCTAGCCGAGCTTGGGATCTTTAACATAAGCGTATTCGTCCGGCCGCGCGTTGCGGTGCTAGCAACGGGAAGCGAGATAAAAGACCTCGGAGAGCCGCTAGAAAACGCCGCGCAAATCCACAGCTCAAACCACGTAGGCATCGCGGCCATGGTACGCAAAATGGGCGGCGAACCCGTACTGTGCGAGATAGTGCGCGACCGCGCCGAACTCGTAAAAGACGCCATCGTCCGCGCGCTAAAATCAGCCGACGTACTCGTCACCACGGGCGGCATCAGCATGGGCGACTACGACTTCGTCAAGGGCGCTCTGGGCGAAAATTTCGACATCATCATAGACGGCGCCGCGATCAAGCCAGGCCGCCACATCAAGGTCGCAAAAGCTGGAGAAAAATATATATTCGCGCTGCCGGGCTTCCCGTACTCGGCAATGGTGATGTGCGTGCTCTACGTGCGCGTGCTGCTAAATGCGTGGTTTGGCGCTAGCGAGCCTAAAATCACGGCGATCATGGACGAGGACTACAAAAAACGCTCGCCGTTTTTGGAGTTTACGGCGGTAAATTTAGTAAACCGTGACGGCAAAATTTACGTAAATTTAGACGGCAAGAAGCTCGGCAGCTCGGCGATCGTAAACAACCTCACAAACGATGCCGCGCTTTTAATCATCCCAAAAGAGACCGAATTTATCGCAAAGGGCGAGATAGTCGAAGTGCTGAAAATGGTCTAAATTTGAGTAAATTTAGCTTTTGCGGCTAGGATAAATAGCAAATAAGCGGGCGGGCGCCTGTCGTAACGGCGCGCAAGAAGCTTGCGCGAATTTAAAAATATCCGCGCAGGTACTCGCTTTTTACCACGTCTTTTAGCTCGCTAAAAGGCACCTCTATTTCGGTTATTCCGTCTCTAAAACCGGCTACCGAATAAGACGGAGAGGCGAAAACCATTCCCGTCTTGCCGTAGTAAAAAGAGGCGTAGTTAAGCAAATCCTCACGTGCTCCCGCGTCGTTTAGGTTAAAATTTCTATCCGCCGCTTCTTCGGCGTTTTGCGCCTGACACGCGTAGTCGCACTCGGATGAGGGTCGCGCTACGAGAGTCGCGGCTTTGTTTTTGATAATCCTAAAAAGCGCGTCTACGTCGCCTTTTGCTAGATCGGCGAATTTTACGAATTTACCGTTATTTAGGTCGTATACGTAGTATTTTTCGTTATACGAGCCGTGTTCGGCGCCGACGAAATCTTGCTCCTCTCTCTCAAAAAACGTCAGCAAATTTTCGCGTTGATACAAAAATCTTAGCTCATACGAGCGCGCCATATGCCAAGACTCTCCGCGCGGCGCATTCTTTTTAACGTATGCCGCAGCGTCCGCGCGTCCGACTAGATCGCTCGCGCAGCCTTGCGTATCTTGCGCGTTAATATACTCGCACGCTACCGTATAAGCGCGTTGCGCGAAAAAATCGTCCGCGGTTTTTACGCCCGTTCGCGTAGTAAAAATTTTAGCCGTTTTATCTTCAAAAATCATATTTAGCTCGAGCTTTATAAGCTCGCCGCACGCGCACGCTACCGCCGTGCAGAAAAGTAAAATTTTACGCATGAATATCCTTAAATTTAGCCTTAGCGCTCTTTTGATAAAAACTTCGCCGCTCTAAGCGCGCTAGCAAACGCAAAATGTAGGTTATAGCCGCCCAGCATCCCCGTTATCTCGGTCGCTTCGCCGACGAAAAATAGCCCGCGCACGCTTTTTACGCCGAAATTTTCGTCCAGCTCGCTCGCGCTCACGCCGCCCGCGCAAACCTCGGCGCGCTCAAAGCCAAACGTCCCCGCAGGCGCGAAGCGGTAGTTAAAAATACGCAAAATTTTCTCCCTCTCGCTCGCGCTATACGCTCCGTAAGCCTTGTCGCAAAGTCCTTGCGAGCTCAAAAACGCGAGCGTAAATCGGCGCGGCAGACCTACCGTGCTTGAAAGCTGTTTTTTGCCGCGAGTAAGAGCGTTGCCAATCGCCGCGATTTCCGCTTCGCTTAGCGTTTCGGCGGCGTTTTGTCCGTTTTTATCCTGGGCGCGCCCTCTCATCGCCTCGTCCCAAAAATTAGGCGCGAAATTAATCTGCGCCGCGCCCTTTTTCCAAAAAAGAGAGGCGTTTAAGATTGCCGGCCCGCTAATGCCTCTGTGCGTAAAAAGCGCGTCACCTTCGAATTCCAGCGCGTCCGCGCCCGCCGCGAAATTTCGCCCGTCCAGCCTCACGCGCGCCCTTACGCTCACGCCGCTTAATTGTTTAAACCAAAACTCCTCTTTTTGCGCCGTCCAGCCCGTAAGCGCGGGCGAAAACGGAGTAAATTCTAACCCGAAGCCGCGCGCTATTTTTAGCGCCGTATCGCTACCGCCCAGCGCCTTATAGCTAGACGCGCCGCACGCTACGACGAGGGCTCGCGAGTAAAATTTCTCCCCGTTTGCGCACGAAATTTCAAAAATTTCGCCGTCGCCGACGTTGCTTTCATCGGTAGATTCTCGCGAGATTTTCCGCGCGCTAGATACCTCTCGCCCGCAAAAAATCTCCGCGCCGCTAGCCTGCGCTCGGCGCAAAAGCGCACCCAAAACCGCCTTTGATCCCTCGTCGCAGAAAAATTGCGCGTTTTTTTGCTCGCTAAATTTTAACTCGCTAAAAAATCTCAGAACATCCTCGTACCCGAGCCCGTTAAGCGCGCCGCAAAGCAAATCTTCTCCCGCGCGGCTTTCAAAGCGGTAGTTTCGCGCGGAAATTTCGCGGTTGGTTATATTGCAGCGCCCGCCGCCGCTAGCTAAAATTTTCTTGCCCGCCGAGCCGTTTTTTTCGAGTAAGGCGACGCTTTTACCGCGTAAATTTGCCGCTAAAAATAGCCCCGCCGCGCCTGCTCCGATGATTAAAACGTCGTAAATTTTCATACGAATTTACGCTAACGCAAAGCTTCGCTAGGCAAACTATGGCCGCGCTAAAATTTCGCGAATTTTATCTTCGCTAGTTAAAACGCTATCGAATTTTACGACGATATCGCCGCCGTTTTCGTAGCGGTCGAATATCCCCCTAAGTCCTTCTAGCGCGCTAAAATTTAGTCCGCCGTCCGAAATTTTATTAAAGTATAAATTTTTATATTCGCGCGGATCTTTAAGCGATAAAAGCGCGATAAACCAGATTACGCAGGCGATTATGCAAATGACTCCTAGCGCGTAGAAATCGTAGTTTTGAAGCATATATCCGCCAAAAATCCCGCCTACAAAACTACCTAAATATCCAAACGAGTTAAAAGCGCCCAGAGCGGCGCCTCTTTGCTTGGTTTTTACGAATTTAGTAGCCAGCGACTGTAAAATCGGCTCGTGCAGGTTAAAACCGACGAAAAATATCGCGACGCCCGCCGCATAGACGAGCGCGCTGCTAGCCGCGCAAAATACGCCGTAAGCGGCGATAAAAAGCGCGATGCCTATAAGAAGCATTTTTTTGCCGAGCCCCCTGCCGTCGCCCAGCGCTCCGCCCAGCCCCATCGCTATAAAGCCTAGTGCCGTGCTTACGGCGTAAACCTTCCAAAGCTCGCCCTGCGCGTAGCCCAAGCTATGCACCAGCACGATGGGAATAGCTAAAAAAGCGATGCTAGTAAGCATTTTTTGCATCATATTAGTAACGTTCATCAGCATAAAATTTTTCTCCAAAATCAGCTTTTTAAACGGCACTTTTTCCTCAAAATGCGAAATTTTAGGCTCTGCTGGCACTACGGCGTATAGCAAAACGATACAAAGCGCGCTTAACGCCGCGCTTAAATAAAATAAGCTAGCAAGCCCGAAATTTTGGCTGATTACTGGGCTAAGTATCATCGAAAGCGAGAAGCTAAGCCCGATAAATCCGCCCATTATAGCCATAGCTTTGCCGCGCTTCTCTTCGCTGGTAAAATCGCTAATCATCGCCGTAGCCGCCGCTCCGATCGCGCCCGCGCCTTGAATAAGCCTGCCTAAAAGCATCGTATAAATATCGCTAGCCGCCGCGCAGATCAAGCTGCCCGCGATAAATACCGCAAGCCCCAGCGCTACGGTTTTTTTACGTCCGATCCTATCCGAAAGCGCGCCGAAAGGCATTTGAAATATCATCTGCGTAACGGCGTAGACTCCTACTAAAAGACCTACTAAAAATTCGTTCGCGCCGCGCAAATCCAGCGCGTAAAGGCTAATCACGGGCAATATTATAAAAATACCGAAAAATCTGCTGCCTACGATAAAAGATAGCGGCAAAACGCTTTTTAACATAAAATTTCCTTTCAAAAAAGCGTAATTTTATCCTAAATTTTTAAAAATTTAACTAGCTTTTGCTACAATTACGCAAATTCTATAAAGGAGCGAGAATGAGAAAATTCATCGTTTTCACGGCGTTTTTAGCGGCGGTTTTTAGCGGGTGCGCTACGAGCGGGACGAATGCGGGAGACGCGCAAAACAAAGACGCTAACGCAAGCGCTAAAATTTCGCAAGAAGCGAGCGCTCCGCTAAGTGCGAAAGAGCATTTCGAGGCGTTTGAAAAAGCGTTTGACGCGAATGATTACGCCGCGGCGAAATTTCACGTAGATAAAGCTTGCGATATGGACTACGCGCGGGCTTGCTACGCCGACGGGCAGCTTTATCTAGCCGCAAATAACGCAAGCGAAGCCAAAGAGCGCTTTAAAAAGGCGTGCGCGCTAAAATACGTATACGCTTGCACGCAGCTAGGAGTCGCGCAGGTAAAACTCGGCGAAACGGACGCGGGTCTAGCAACTATGCAAGAAGCGTGCGAGATGAAAGACGGCGTGGCGTGCGCGAATCTCGGCGGACTATATTCGGGCAAGTATAAAATCGTAAAAAAAGACGCGAAAAAGTCCAAGGCGTATTATCAAAAAGCTTGCGAATACGGACTAAACGAGGTAGAGGGAGCGAATTTTTGCGAGAACGGCAAATTTAACCCCGCCAAACTAAAATGAAAATCGTCCTAGCCACCTCAAACGCGGACAAAGTACGCGAAATAAAAGATTTTTTAAAAGATTACGAAATTTACGCGCTGCGCGAGATTTGCAAGCCCTTTGACATCGCCGAGGACGGCGCGACTTTCGCCGCAAACGCGCTAATCAAGGCTCGCGCTGTGCAGGCAAAACTGCGCGAGCTAAATTTGGCGGACGAGTTTATCGCGCTAAGCGACGATAGCGGCATTAGCGTGGAGGCTCTTGGCGGCAGGCCCGGGATTTACTCGGCGAGATTCAGCGATATGAACGAGCGCGGGCAGATAACGGGCAAAAGCGCGACCGATGCTAGTAACCGCGCAAAGCTGATCTCGGAGCTAAAAGCGCTAAATTTGACTAGCTCGCCCGCGTTTTACACCGCTTGTATCGCGGTTAGCTCAAAGTTTGGCGACTTTACGGCGCACGGCTTTATGCACGGCGAGGCGATAAACGAGGAGCGCGGTAGCAACGGCTTTGGATACGACAGCCTCTTTATCCCCAAAGGCTTTACGCAGACTCTGGGTGAGCTAGATGAGGGCACGAAACTAAAAATCTCGCATCGCTCAAAGGGCCTTGAGCTCATAAAATACGTTTTAAAGAGCCTTGAAGGGAAATTTGGGCGCTAGATTGAAACGTGAAAGAGAAAGTAAATTTGCGTAGCGAAATCGGTTGCTAAAACGCAAATTGATTTAAAGTCCTTTTATTTTAGCCTCTATCTCATATTTTAGCGCTTTCGCGCGTTCATCGTCCATGCTTTGTTTTTAAAATTTCGTCCGAAATTTTCAGTGATTTTCGTAGTTTTTTAGCGCCTCGCTTTTGTTGCTGGTCGCCGCCAGATCGCCAGCTAGCGCAGTAGCCGTAACGTTGAAGTCGCTCTCGATAAACTCTTCGGCGCTAAGTCCTATCGCCTCCTCGCAGCTCATCCAAAATATCCAAATCGGCAGCATAAAAGCAAAATTTTACGCATGGAATCCCTTTAAATTTTCGCGTTATCATAGCCGTTAAAACCGAAAATTTATATTAACTTCGCTAAAATCGTTTTTTAGCGACAAAAATACGAAAGGAACGGCCGTGGCGCTACGAAACACTCTGCACTATCTGCTTTTAAGCGAATATCTAAATCCGCAAACGCTACAAAAACTAAACAAAGAACAAAGTAAATATAAAAACGCCTACGAAACGACGCCGGATAAATTTACCGATGATTTTTGGCATCATTTAAAGCAAATGAAAAGCGTCTCGGAGCTTGCAAAAAGCGGAAACAAAAGGAAGTTAAGCATCGAAATTTACGGCGGGATTTTCGAGCTGGACGAGATAGCAAACGAGATAATAAAACAAAATCCGAATTTACAAACTAGCCAATTTCGTCAAAGTCAAAATCAAAAAGCCACGACTTATTTTGTAAAATTTACGGGCGATTTGTCCGTCAAAAACGAAGAGGAAAAAGTTAAACTAAGCACGCTCGTTAGCGAGCCCGATTTTAGCGAGCTAGATACTAAAAAATTAGAGCCCGTATGCGGCGAAAGTAGCGGATTTAACGTTGATTTAAATAGCGTATTTTTATCCACCGCGCCTTGGGCGACGGCAAATTTTAGCAAACCGCAAAATTTAGATTATAAAAATTTCGAAGCTCTAAAAGATAGCATAAAAGCCCAGATAGAAGCGCTAGGCAAAAACGAACGAAGTCTGGGCGAAATGGTAAAATTTATCCACGGCGAGTTTAAAAAGCAGTTAAATTCGCCGTTAGTAAGCGACGATCTTCGCGTAAATATCTGCCTAGAAAGCGGCGTAAAAAGTAGCAGCGATTTACTCAATAGCTTTTATCTGGACGAGATTAGCATAGCTCTAAAAGAGGGCTTAAATAATAAAAATTTGCAAACTATTTTTGACGAAACGAGCGAAAACGATATAAAAATAGGGCGCATAGATATGAGAGATAGCGCGAATTTTGGTACCGTTTTTTCGATGCTAGAACCCAAAAACTACCCGCTAGGCGCGTTTGCTAGCGAATATATGCTAATTTACTCGCAACAAATCGCCGTAAATAATATAATGAAGCTTTTTAGTGAGAAAAAAGGTGGCATTTATAGCGTGAACGGGCCTCCGGGCACGGGCAAAACGACGCTCTTAAAAGACGTGGTTGCAGGCGTGATCGTGGAGCGAGCAAAGGTTTTATCTACGCTAAAAGAAGACGAAATTTTCGAGCGCGGCGTCAAGCTAGACGGTAGCCAGTACCCAGACTTTTATCCGCTAAATCCCAAGCTAAAAGGCTTTGAGATCGTCGTGGCCTCGTGCAATAATAAAGCCGTAGAAAACATTAGCGCAGAGTTGCCTAAGCTTGATAGCGTAGATAAGGCGTATTTGGGCGAGCTTGATTATTTTAGGATGCAGGCTACGAGGCTGCTGTCGGCGGGCGCCTTAGTAGAGTGCCAAAAAAGCCAAATTTCGCAGCCTGCCTGGGGGCTAATCTGCGCCACGCTAGGCAATAGCGGCAACGTAAGCGATTTTAAAGAAAACTGCCTAAACGACTTTTTTATCAATCAAAACCACCCGGAATTCGACGTTTTAAAAACGCAAGGCGCGATAACGAGCTTTAATGATAAATTTAAGGTCGACGGGCTCGTAAATTTACTCAAATTCGGCAAACAAAGCTATGATTTTAAACTAGCGCAAAAAGAATTTAACGAAGCGCTGAACACCGTAAATACGCTACTAGCTCTACTAGATTTCTCTACGCAAAAGTCGCTAAGCGCGCAGCAGAGTAAAGAGGAACGCGAAAATAGCTCGCCTTTTATGGCGGAAAACGGCATAAAAACCGCCGTCGCGCAGGCTAGGATAAACGTCTTTATAAAAGCGCTAAATTTACATAAAGCCGCTATCTGGTCGCAAAAGGCGAAATTGGGCGCAAATTTGGCGGCGTTTTGCGAGCTGGGTAAATTTAAAAAGAAAGAGCAGGTAAGGGAAATTTTAAAATCGCTATTTTTCGTCGTTCCCGTCGTTAGCTCGACGTTTGCCTCTTTTGGGCGGTTTTTTAGCGATTTTGGCGAAAACGACATCGGTCTTTTGCTAGTAGACGAGTCGGGTCAGGCAAATATCTCAAACGCCGTAGGCGCGCTATATCGCTCCAAAACGGCGGTAATAGTAGGCGACCCGTTGCAACTAGAACCGGTAGTAACTCTTCCCGAAAATTTAAACGACGTGCTGCTTGGCTATACCGGGGCGTCTAGGGAGTTTAACGTAGCGACAACTTCGCTGCAAGCGTGCGCGGATAAAACTCAAAAAATAGGCGCTTATATCGGTCAAACCTGGGTTGGCTCGCCGCTCATCGTGCATAGACGCTGCGATAATCCTATGTTTAACGTCGCAAACGAGACGACGTACGACGGCGCTATGGTCTGGGGTAAAGGTAAAAATAAAAACTCGCTCGCCAAAGCGACAAGCTGCTGGATAGATATAAAAACGAGCGTTTGGAGCGGCAACGGCAGCGAGGCCGAGCTGGCGGCGGCGGATCAAATTTACGAATCGCTAAAAACGCTAATCGGCGCAAATGCAAGCGAGCATATAAAAATCATAACGCCATTTACCGACGTCGTAAAGCAAAGCGCGGCCTTGCAAAAACAAGGCAAAATACGAATCATGGCAAACACTATCCACACCATGCAAGGCCAAGAAGCCAAAGTCGTTATCTTTATCCTAGGCGGAGCTAGCGCGGGCGCAAGAGCATGGGCGTCGGTAAAGCCGAATTTACTAAACGTAGCTCTAACACGCGCCAAAGAGTATATCTATATCATCGGCGACAAGGACGCATGGGGCGGATTAAACTATTTTAGCGTTGCGGCTAGAGAAATTTAAACGAAATAGCGATAAAATTATAATTTAAAATTTAAAGGAGCATAAATGTCAAATATCTTAATCATAGGCGCGGGCGGCGTGAGCCAAGTCGCAACCGTAAAATGCGCGATGAACGCGGACGTTTTTAGTAAGATCACCCTTGCAAGCCGCACAAAAAGCAAGTGCGACGCGATCGCTAAATTTATCAAAGACCGCCTAGGCGTGCAGATCGATACCGCCCAGATCGACGCGGACGACACCGATGCGGTCGTAAATTTAATCAAAAAAACGGGCGCCGAGCTACTACTAAACGTCGCGCTACCGTACCAAGACCTAACGCTCATGGACGCGTGCTCTCGCGCCAGCATCCCATACATCGACACCGCAAACTACGAGCACCCCGACACTGCCAAATTTGAATACAAGCTGCAGTGGGCGAAGGAGGGCGAGTTCAAAGCTGCAAACACGATGGCGCTGCTGGGAAGCGGCTTTGATCCGGGCGTGACGAACGTATTTTGCGCCTACGCGCAGCAAAATCTCTTTGACGAGATCCACGAGATCGACATCCTAGACTGCAACGCGGGTGATCACGGATATCCGTTTGCGACGAATTTCAACCCCGAAATCAACCTGCGCGAAGTGAGCGCAAAGGGTCGCTACTGGGAGCGCGGCGAGTGGAAAGAGACCGAGCCGATGGAAATAATGTTCAAATGGGACTACCCCAAAGTCGGCGTCAAAGATAGCTACCTGCTCTATCACGAGGAGCTTGAAAGCCTCGTTAAAAACATCAAAGGGCTAAAGCGAATTCGCTTTTTCATGACATTCGGACAGAGCTACCTCACGCATATGAAATGCCTAGAAAACGTCGGCATGCTACGCATCGACGAGGTCGAGCACAACGGCGTGAAAATCGTGCCGATACAGTTTCTAAAGACCTTGCTACCTGATCCTGCGAGCCTCGGTCCTCGCACGAAGGGCAAAACCAACATCGGCTGCGTGATACGTGGGCTAAAAGAGGGCAAAGAGCGCCAAGTCTACATCTATAACGTCTGCGACCACGAGGCTTGCTATGCCGAGACGGGTGCGCAGGCTGTGAGCTACACGACGGGCGTGCCTGCGATGATCGGCTCGATGATGGTCGCAAAGGGCATTTGGAGCGGAAAAGGCGTCTTTAACATGGAAAATTTCGACGCTAAGCCTTTTATGGATGAGCTAAATAAGCAGGGCTTGCCGTGGGAGATAATCGAAATGAAGCCAGGCGAGAGGTATGAGGTAAAATAGCAAGGCTTGTCTTTTTCTACTTATACTTCGTTGAAATTTGATTTTAATGCTCACGTATCAAATATACGCTCCGCTTAAAAATCAAATTTCGCCTCGTCTAAGCGAAAAATACTTCACCTGATTTTTTATAAATTTAATCTTAGGACGAAATTTGACTTCTTCTATTTAGCTACAAGCGAAGTAGAAATTTCGCCTTACCTTCTTTTAAGTTCAAATTTTCGCTAATTTAAATTTTACTCGGTCAAGCATTTCATATACGCTCCCGTCCTCAAATTTAATCCGCCTTTATAAGACAATACCGTGCGTCGAATGCCGCTTTAATTTTAGCTATAATCGCATAAAATTTATCGGAACAGACATGAAACGAATTTTAAAGGCGTTAATTTTTGGTGCAGCATTTTCATTTCTCATCGCAGGTTGCGCAAGCAAAACCGCCCCCGTGAAGCTAGAAGGCAAAGAGCAAATTCGTGCGGTTATAACCGAAGCAAACCGCACGGTGATGATCGGCGACGCTTACGACTACGATTTTAGCGGCGATTACCGTGCGGCGGAGGCGGAATTCGAGCGCTTAAAGTCTCTTTACGCGTATGCGATAGAGGCGAATAGAATTTCAATCGCTACGGATGCGTTTAACGAGCCTCGCGCAAGCGCGCTATTTTTTGAGCTATGGCTCGACCGCGAAAGCCTGCCGCTAGCGGACCAGCTCGCGCTTTATAAACATCCTAATTTCACGGGCTTTAAGGATCGCGAAATTTTGCAATTTAGCTTTAAAATTTTAGGCATTCCTATGCGCGTGAAAGATCGCAAGCAAATCCTAAAAAAACGAGCGCTCGCTAAACCGCTAAGCTTAAACGCGGTAGTATTCGTTGATAGCGGCAAGCTAAGCGAGGAAAGCGCGCGCAAAAACGGCGAAACGCAAGACGCGATACTTACTATGTTTAGCCCCGTCTGGATGCCCGTCTCCGCCGTAATACAAAGCCTAGGCGCGATATTTGACGACGAGAAATAAGCGTAAATTTTCACCCTAGCTACCCGCCCGTAGCCACGCGTTTCGCGTAAATTTTCGCTTTAAACAAGCTTATTTTTACTATAATTATGCAAAATTTATCGAGGCGAACGTGAATAAAATTTTAAAAGCGCTAAAATTTTGCGCGATTTTAGCGGCCGTCATAGGCTGCGGCGAGGCGGAGCAAAAGAGCGAATTTAACGGCTACGCGGAGGGCGAATACGTCTATTTAGCGTCCGCTATTTCCGCTCCCGTCGCGCGTCTGATCGTAAAAGAAGGCGACGCCGTAAAAGCGGGCGACGTGCTTTTAAAGCTAGACGATACCGTGCAGCGCGCAAATCTAAGCGCCGCAAAAGCAAACGTCGCCGAGCTTGAAGCAAAGCTAAAAGACGCGCAAAAAGGCGCCAGAAAAGACGAGATTAACGAGATCAAAGCGCAAATAAACTCCGCAAAAGTCGCTTTAACGCTAGCAAACGCGAATTTTGCGCGGGCTAAAAGCCTGCGGGATAAAAACGCGATTTCAGACAAAGAATTCGACGCGGCTAAAAGCGAGCTTGGACGGGCAAATTTCGCGTTAGATAGGCTAGAAGCGAGCCTAAAAACGGCTATGCTAGGCGGTAGAGAAGACGCGGTACAAAGCCTGCGCGCAAAGCTCGACGCCGCAAAAGCCGCCCTTCGCGCCCGCGAGTGGGAGCTGGCTCAGACGCAAATTAACGCGCCGAAAAACGGCGTCGTAGATAACGTATTTTTCAAAGAAAGCGAGCTAGCAAGCGCGGCAAAGCCCCTACTTTCGCTGCTTCCCGAGGGTGAAATTAAAATTTACTTCTTCGTTTCGGCTAAAATTTTACCCCGTATCGGCGTCGGCGATCGCGTCGGCGTAACGTGCGAAGGCTGCGAGCTTATGAGCGCGCAAATAACGCAAATAGCGAGCGAGCCCGAATTTACGCCGCCCGTAATTTATAGCCGAAGCACGACGGATAAGCTAATCTACCGCGTAAAGGCGCGCCCGCTATCTTCGAGTCCCGCGCCGCGCCCGTCGCAGCCCGTGACCGTGAGAATTGAAAAATGAGCGAAATTTACGCTATCGACGTTAAAGGGTTAAGTAAAAAATTCGGCTCCAAAACGATCGTAGATAACGTAGATATTCACGTTAAAAAAGGGCAAGTCTGCGGGTTTTTAGGCCCTAACGGCAGCGGCAAAACGACCGTAATGAGGATGCTTTGCGGGCTGCTGAAAGCAGACGCGGGCGACGGGCGGTGTTTAGGGCTGGATTTTAACGCAAACGCGCTAGCCGTGCGCCTTCAAACGGGCTACATGACGCAAAAATTCGGCTGGTACGAGGATCTATCGGTGCGCGAAAATTTAGAATTTATCGCGCGGCTTTTTACGCTAAAAGACGTGAAGGGCGCGACTGAAAAAATCATGCGCGAATTAGATCTATCCGCGCGCGCAGATCAGCTAGCGGGCGGGCTTTCCGGCGGCTGGAAGCAGCGTTTGGCGCTTGGAATGTGCCTGATTCACGAGCCCAAGCTTTTACTGCTTGACGAGCCTACCGCCGGCGTCGATCCCAAGGCTAGGCGCGAATTTTGGGATATTATCCACGCCGTAGCCGGTCGCGGCGCCACCGTGCTGGTCTCCACGCACTACATGGACGAGGCGCAGCGCTGCCACGAGCTAATCTACATCGCCTACGGGCGAATTTTAGCGAGCGGCGCGCAAGAGCGGATTTTAAAAGAACGCGCGCTAAACGTTTGGACGCTAAGCGGTGCGGACGCGGCGACGCTTTTAGACGCGGCTAAAATTTTAAAGGGGCGAAATTTCGTAAAAAGCATCGGCGCTTTTAGCGAAGGATACCGCGCGATAACGACGGACGAAGCGGCGCTAGAAAGCGAAATTTCGCGCTTAAACGCCAAAATTTTAAGCGAAAATTCGCGAATTACGCTTGCGCCGACGCCCGCGACGCTTGAAGACGTATTTATCGATTTGCTTGAAAACCGCAAAGACGAGCGGTATTAGGAGAGAATTTGAAGCTCGTATCCTTAGGCAGAATCCGCGCGATGATCGCGAAGGAATTTCGCCAAATTTTACGCGACCGCGCCACGCTTGCTATTATCGCGGCAATGCCGTTAGTCTTAATGCTGCTGTTCGGTTATGCCATAAACTCCAACCCGCGCAAGCTGCCTACGGCGCTAGTAACGCATGATAGCGGCGAGATGACGCGCTCTTTTTTAAGCGCGATGCAAAATACCGATTTTTTTAAAATCGTTTTAATCACGCAAAACGCCGAGGAAGCAAGCGCGCTGATGCGAGGCGGCGTAGCGCAGTTTATCGTGGAATTTCCTCCCGGCTTTGAAAGAGATTTATTAAAAGGCGAATCGCCCGAAATTTTGCTCTCTATCGACGCTACCGACCCTTCGTCTAGCGTATCGGCGTCAGGCGCACTAGAAACGGCGTTTAAACAAGCATACGCAAGAGACGGCCGCGGCGCCGACTTAAAGATTAAAAGCGACTTTACGCTCGTAACCCACTCTCGCTATAATCCGCAAGTAGCGACTAATTATCAAATAGTACCGGGGCTTATGGGTCTGCTTTTGACGCTGATGACGATACTTTTAACCTCGATCGCGATGACCAGAGAGCGCGAGCGCGGCACTATGGAAAATCTACTAGCTTCTCCGATCGCGCCGTTTGAGGTGATGATCGGTAAGATCGCGCCGTATTTGATAGTGGCTTATTTACAGGCGGCTATGATCTTAGCGATGGCGCGCGTACTTTTCGACCTACCACCGGTACCTAGGCCGGGCGAGCTATTTATCGCGGCCACGCTGCTAATGGTCGCAAATCTGGGCATCGGTTTTACGATTAGCACCGTCGCTCGCAACCAGCTTCAAGCCATGCAAATGACCTATCTGTTTTTCCTGCCGTCGCTGCTTTTAAGCGGATTTATGTTCCCGTTTTACGGTATGCCCGCGTGGGCGCAAATTTTAGGAGAGGTCTTTCCGCTGACGCACTTTTTACGCATCGTGCGGGGACTTTGGCTAAAAGAGGCGAGTCTTGCGGATTTCGGGCTTGATATTACGGCGATGGGAGGGTTTTTGATAGTAAGCGCGACAATCGCGATGTGGAGATATAAAAGAACGCTGGATTAAGCGGCGGCGGTTTAAATTTCGGCGAGGTTAGATCGCCGAAATTCGGGATCATTTTACCTTAGCTTCTAGGAAAATTTCTACGTCCGGATAGCTTTTGCCGCCGTGAAAAGGCTTAGCCGAAGCCGCAAATTTAGCGAACGTTTCGTCTAGTTTTAGATCAGCCACTAAATCAAGCGCGATCTTGGCTTTTAGCTTGCCACCTTCAACCGTGTACTGCGTTTTGTAAGTTTTAGAGTTTCCTTTTATGCCGACTTCGACCTCTATCTCGCCCGCTTTGTCGTCGCCGCTAGCCGATACGATTTTAGCCGCGATCGCGTTGCCGTCGAAGATTATGCCGATGCGTTTGTCGCGGTCGGGCAGCTTCGTGTCGATATTTTTAGGATCGATATTAAACTCGAAGCTTTTTAAAAAATCGGCGAAATTCGCGCTTTCCGCGCTTTTAAAGCCAAGGTCTTTAAACGTGCCTTCGACGGCGGTTTTATTAGCTAGCTTGTAGCCGACGAATTTGACGCTAGGCGCGCCGTCTGCGCTAAAAGCAAATGCCGAAGCGGCAAACAAAGAGGCGATTAATGCGCCTGAAATCATTTTTTTCATCCGTTCTCCTTAGATTAAGATTGATAACCTATATCATCTGAGTAAGAATTATATAATTTCGCTCATCAATAAAAGCTTAAAACGGATATTTATTCTCTGGTTTTTAAAAATCGCCTTTTTACGACGATTTTAAGCGAAGCGCATAAGCGAAATTTTAATAAATTTTACTCAGGATCGTCCGTAAATTCGTTATCGCGAAATATTTTGTAAAAATCAAACGCCCAAAGAACGAACGCTAGTGTTAAAAACGCAGCGGGGGCGACGATATAAAACGCCCATCCCAAATTCGCCAGCGCCGCGCGCGAAAATCCCGCGCAAAATAGTAGCGCGAAGGCTATGCGGCTAAGCCTTAAAAAGCAAAGCTCCTGCCCGCTATGGCGAAGTCCCGCTACGTTAAAAATTAGCATCACCGCGCCCATTACGCCGCAAATGGCGATTAGATGCAGCGCCTGCGAGC
>NZ_CAJPMA010000038.1 GCF_905371695.1 uncultured Campylobacter sp.
ATTATTATCTTTTATATTCATTTCTATAAACTCTTTTTCGTAAACTTTTTTACATATATCGACAAATCTTTGCTTTGCCTCTACTACTTTTAAAAAACTATCTTTCCATAATTTATAGTCAGGTTCTTGAATATGCAAAATTTCTTGATATTTTTTCATGTTAGATGAATATATTTTTATTATATTTTGATAATTATCTCTTTCTGAAATACTTTTAGCATTATCTAAATACTTGTATAATGCATTAAGTTCTTGTCCTATTTTATCAATTGGCAAGATCAGAGATTTTTTTAAATTTTGTTCAATATTATTAATATTTTTTATTTTAAAAATATTAGAGATATTTTCATCAAGCAATAAGTCAGACAACCTACTTTTATGAGAAATATATTTAATTGTTGTATTTGTATATAACTTTTTTATATCTATTAAATTTTGTTTAGCAACCAACTCTTTATTTTTTAAATCTTTTATATTTTTTTCATACACTTCCATTTGTTGAATCAAGTCGTTATTGGTGTTTTTAAGCTCATTTTCTTTCTCATTAAGTTCAGCTATTCTAATATTAGTTGCATTAAGTTCATTTGATTTTTTTAATAATTCTTTTCCGATTTTTTGATTTTCGACAGTAATATTTTGTTCTTTTTCGTTTAATATAGATATTTGTTTTTCTAACGCTTTAATTTCAAATGTTGGCTTGATTGTATAAATATACCCATATATGGCAGTTATTGCAACAATAATAGTTGCAATATTGCCAAGAATAGAATAAGTATCTTTATTTTTTAAAATTCTATAAATACATTTTATAAAACAAAACAGCCAGACTTTCATATTTTTATTTCTCCAAATTGATAAATTAACTGAATTTACCTTATCATACTTTTGTTATTATAAAAACGAGCTATCTACTGACACCCCTCGCACTCGATCGAGCGATCGGCGACGTTGTTTAGTTTTTCGCTATCAGGGCTTTCGGAGCGTAGATAGTAGGTTGATTTTAGTCCCAACTCCCATGCGAGCGTGTAAATTTCGCTCAGATATCCGCCGCTTGCTTTATCCAGGCTCATGAAAATATTTAGGCTCTGTCCCTGGTCGATCCACTTTTGGCGGATGGCGCCGGCACGCACGAGCACGCGCTGATCTAGCTCGTAGGCAGGCGTGTAGAACTGCCACGTCTCAGGGCTGAGATTCGGCACGACGTTTGGTATCATGCCGCTTAGGTTGTGCTCGAACCATTTGCGCTTATACACGGGCTCGATCGTCTGCGTGGTGCCCACGAGTATGCTGATGCTCGACGTCGGTGCGATTGCCATCAGATAGCCGTTTCGCATACCGTCTTTTTTGACCTTTTCGCGCAGTTTGCTCCAGTCGCAGGCGTTCTCGTCAAATAGCCCGCCTCTATCGTTTAGAAGCGCTTTGGCGTTTGCGTTTGCCGTGTCGATAGGCATCACTCCCCTGCTCCACTTCGAACCTTCAAAAAGCGGATATACGCCCTTTTCTACCGCCAAATTTGAGCTGGCGTAGATGGCGTTATAGCTAATATTTTCCATCACGCTATCGATCAGCGCTAGATGCTCGTAGCTGCCCCATTTCACGCCGCGTTCGGCTAGCATCTGCGCCTCGCCCATGACGCCAAGGCCGATCGAGCGGGAGGCTAGATTGGTGTGTTTTACCTTTTTATGCGGGTAGAAATTTAGATCGATGACGTTATCTAGCATGCGTACGGCGATCGGCACGACGCGCTCGATGTCCTCTTTTTTGTTGATTTTGCTTAAATTTATACTCGCAAGGTTGCACACGGCGGTTTTGCCCTCGACGCTTTCTTTTTCGACGATGAAAATTTGCTCGCCGCCGATGCTATCTAGCGCGCTTAGCTTTTTGGCTTTTTTGGTTATGCCGCTATCGACCGTGACGTCTTCTTCTTCGTCAAATAATCGCTCGCCGCCGTTATCAAACGTGATCTTGATCTTGTAGTAGTTTGGTTGCGTATTTTGGAAAATTTCGGTGCATAAATTCGAGCTTCTAATGATGCCGTCGTGGTCGTTTGGATTGGCTTTGTTGGCGTTATCTTTAAAGCACAAAAACGGCATGCCCGATTCAAAATAGCTAGTTAGTATTTTCTTCCATAGTTCCTTTGCCATGACGACGTTTTTTTGGATCTTTTCGTCGTTTTCGTATGCTATGTAGCGAGCCTCGAACTCATCGCCGTATAGATCGCACAGATCGGCGACCTCTGCGGGGTCAAATAGGCTCCAGCGTGCGTTTTCTTTTACGCGTTTCATGAAAAGGTCGTTTATCCAAAGCGCAGGGAATAGCTCGTGCGCTCTGCGGCGCTCTTCGCCCGAGTTTTTGCGCAGATCTAGGAAGTCGCTAACGTCCATGTGCCACGGTTCGACGTAGACGGCTATCGCGCCCTTTCTCGTGCCTAGCTGATCGACGGCGACGGCGATGTCGTTCGTGACTTTTAGAAACGGAATTATACCGCCGGCTGCGTTTTTATGTCCGTCGATGCTGCCGCCCATAGCGCGCACCTTGCACCAGTCCCAGCCGATACCGCCGCCAAATTTGCTAAGAAGCGCCATCTCTTTATAGCTATCGAAAATTCCCTCGATATTATCTGGCGTACTTCCCACGTAGCAGGAGCTTAGCTGGTGGCGCGTCGTGCGGGCGTTTGAGAGCGTCGGGGTGGCGAGCATGACTTCAAATTTGGATATGAGGTCGTAAAATTTCTTCGCCCAGCCTTGGCAGTCTAGTTCGTTTTGCGCGAGGAACATCGCGATCGCCATAAACATCTGCTGCGGTAGCTCGATCGGCGCACCGCTGCGGTCTTTGATGAGGTAGCGGTCGTATAGCGTCTTGATGCCAAGATACGCAAACTGCAAGTCGCGCTCGGGCCTGATGTAGTCGTTTAGATCGTCCAGGTCGTATTTTTCTTTTAGTCCAGGGATGACACGGCCCGCTTTTTCGCCTTTTTGCAGATAGTCGCGTAGGTGGTTGTAGCCGCTAAAGCCCGTGACCTTGTGATAAAGGTCGTACAGAAATAGCCTCGCCGCGACGAAGGTCCAGTTAGGGCGGTCGATATCGATCTTTTCGACGGCTGTTTTGATGAGGGTTTGCTGTATCTCCTCGGTCGTTATCATATCGCGAAATTGAATTTTCGCGTCCACCTCAAGTTCGCTTAGGCTCACGTTTGCTAGCCCTGCAACCGCTTCGCTCGTGTATTTTTTGATTTTAGAAACGTCTAATTCCTCGGTTCTACCGTTACGTTTTACGACTTTCATTTAGGCTCCGGAATTTTTAAATTTTAATCAGAGATTTTACCCAAAAAGAGATAAAAACAGCCTTTTTGAGATGACTAAATAGATATTTTTTAACCGAGATTTTAATTTTGAGAGCAAAATTCGGCTGCCTAGCAAGATATATTTACTAGCATTGTTTTTAAAGTCGAGTAGTCGCGTAAGATAAATTTATAGCCGATCGTCGGCTATAAATTTACTCCCCGAAAACTCTTTTAAAAATCCCGTTCACGTGCCTGGCGTAATACGCATAATCAAAGCACTCTTTTATCTCTGCTTCGCCTAGGCTTGCGCGTAGCTCCTTGTCGGCGAGCAAATTTTGTAAAAATAGGCTCTCGCCGTTTTCGTTTATAGCTTTTTTGCCCTCTTGTAGATCCGCCCAGACCTTCATCGCGTTGCGCTGTACGATTTTGTACGCATCCTCGCGTGAAATCCCGCGTTGCGGAAGTTGTAAAAGCACGCGCTGAGAAAAGACGAGCCCGCCGGTCAAATTTAGATTTTTCATCATATTTTCCGGATAAACTACCAAATTTGCGATCAAATTCGTAATGCGTGCGAGCATAAAATCGGCCGTGATGAAGGCGTCGGGCAGGATAAATCGCTCGACCGAGCTGTGGCTGATGTCGCGTTCGTGCCAGAGCGCGACGTTTTCAAGCGCAGGCGTCACGTATGAGCGCAGCATCCTGCAAAGGCCGGTGATGTTTTCGCTAAGCACGGGATTGCGCTTGTGCGGCATCGCGCTTGATCCCTTTTGACCTGGGCTAAAGTACTCCTCAGCCTCGTAAACTTCCGTCCTTTGGAAGTGGCGCACGGCTACGGCGATCTTTTCGCAGGTGGCGGCTAGGACGGCGATCGCGCTGATGACGTGGGCGTAGCGGTCGCGCTGGATGACCTGATTTGACGCGGGAGCCGGTTTTAGACCAAGCTCGGCGCAGGTTAGCTCCTCAAATTCAAGCGGTGCATGAGCGAAATTTCCCATCGCGCCGCTTAGTTTGCCGTAGGCTGCGACCTCTTTGGCGTCTTGCAGCAGCTTTAGCGCGCGCGCGACCTCGTCGTACCACACCGCAAGTACGAGCCCGAAGGTGATCGGCTCGCCGTGGATGCCGTGGCTGCGGCCGACCATCATCGTGTTTTTGTGCTCCTGCGCTCTGGTTTTGATCGCGCTCATTAGGCCTTTTACGTCTTCTATAATGAGCTCCATGCTGCTTTTGATCTGAAGCGCGACGGCGGTGTCGATGCAGTCGCTACTAGTCATGCCGTAGTGCACGAAGCGGCTCTCATCGCCCAGGCTTTCGCTCACGCTCGTTAGAAACGCGATCACGTCGTGCTTGGTCGTCTTTTCGATCTCGTCGATGCGCCCTATGTCAAATTTCGCGTTTTTGCAAATTTTCTCGCAGTCCGCATCGCTGATGAAACCCAGCTTATTCCACGCCTTAACCGCAGCCTTTTCGACTTCTAGCCACGCACCGTATTTTGCCTGCATATCCCACTTCTGCGCCATCTGTTCGCGCGAATATCTCTCTACCATTTTTAGCCTTTTTTATGTGAATTTTTGTATAATTTTTTAAGGAAAGATTATATAAAAACTGGGCTGAAAAGGCGGTTAGTATCCGCTAAATTTGCCCTTAAATTTTAGATTTAAAGAGCGAAAATTGCCATACATACATAAATTTATCGCGCATGTCAAAGGGCAGAAAGCGTATGAGATTTTACTGCAAAACGGCTATAAAATGCGCGAAGCTCAGCGCCTAATCGACAAAGGCAGGCTTATCTGCGACGGCGCGGTCGTCGGTGAGAAAAATGCCTTGCTAAGCGGCGAAATTTGTCTGATAGAGTACGAGACGAATTCGCGCGGGCTAAAGCCGATTTTTGAGTGCGAGAAATTTGCGGTTTTTGATAAACCTAGCGGCGTACTCAGTCACCCAAACGGCAGACATTGCGAATACTCGTTAAATGATGAAATTTGGTCGCTCTACGGCCGAGAGGCCTCAGTCGCACACCGTCTAGACTGCGAAACGAGCGGACTCATCGTCGTGGGCAAAGATAAAAACGCAGTCGTAAATTTAAAAAAACTTTTTGAAAATCGGCAGGTTTATAAGAGCTACGTCGCGCTCGCGCAGGGAAAGATAAGCGAAAATTTGCGTATCGAGGCAAATATGGATCTAGCAAACGATTATGACGACGTGAAAATGCGAATGCGAATTTGCGAGGACGGCAAAAGCGCTGTGACGGAGATTTTGCCGATAGAGTATATCGCCGATATCGATGCGACCCTGGTGCGAGCCGTACCGCTCACGGGCAGACAGCATCAAATTCGTTTGCATTTGTTCCACGTGGAACATAAGATTTTAGGCGAACCGCTCTACGGTCTATCGCGACCGCAAATCGAGAAAATTTTAGATAAAGATATGAGCGAAAGTGAGCGAATTTTAACGACCGGCGCGCCGAGGTTGCTGCTGCATTCGGATGAAATTAGTTTTAAATTTGACGGCGTAGAATACAAAATAAAATCCAAATTTGATGCGCAAGAAGAATTTTATAAACTCGTAAAGCACGGATAGATTTTAAGCCGATTTGTCAGGCTGTTTTTACGACCGATATTTTATTTTCCGTTCGCTAGTTTTATAAAATCTTGCGGCATAAAAACGGTAAATTTTAGATATGCAACATCCGCCAGCGATAGCGTCAAGCACGAAACGATGCCGCAAAATTTAGCTGCGATTAGGCATGATGCACCCCGCATAAAAAGCGTTTTTATTTCGGTTATATGGTATTGTGTGCTATTGTGTGCTTGGCTGTTTGCTTGGTAACCCTGCTCTATTTCGGTTTTAGTAAAAAGCTAACAAGATAAACTAACGTAAATTTTATCAGTAAATTTGGCCTTGTTAGTTAGCGCGCGGTTAAATTTAGACGGCTGGAAACGGGTTTTAGTACCGACCGGTTGGATTAAGCGAAAATTTATGGGGGGGGGGGGTAGAATTATGCAAAATTTTATTTGAGGAGTATTTTCTATGAGTTTTATTAAAAAAACTTTCGGCGGACTTAGTGCGTCTTATTACCTGCGGCATCTATTTTTCGGTGCTATCTTTACGGCATTGTTTATAGCGCTTATGTATAGTGGAGGCGATAAGCGAATTTTTAGCTATATTATCTTTATCGCAAACACCTTTTTGTATCCGTATTCTCGCTTTGTTTATGAGAGTATCGTTGATTTTATATTTGGAAATAACGTATTTTTCGTAAATGCGCTATTTTTACTTGTAGCAAAATTTATAACCATGCTGCTTTGTTACGGTTTTGCTTTTATTATCGCGCCGCTGGGGCTTTTGTATCTATACTTTTATCATACGAAAAATAAAACCTTTGACGAGTAAAAATCAATTTGCGCGCGGTGGCCGGGCAAATTTATAGCCAAAGGCTAAAAGCCGAATGCCGTCTCGCCGCTGCCGATTTTTAGGGCTTTGCCGCTTTGCGTCATCACGCCTAGGCCGTGCTCCATATCCCACGAGCAGCTAAATTCAAAGCCTATTTTCGCGGTTCTGCCGCTAAGTAAAATATAGATATTTTGTAGCTCCAAAAGCCTACCAAGCTCGTGCGGCGCGTAGATATTTGGCATAAAATCACTCTTTGTCTGGCTCGGATAGTCGTAAATTTCTTGCCATTTTGGATAATTTTTGAAAATCTCGGTTAGAATTTCGTTTAAAATTTCCTCCTGATTTTGCCTTAAAAAATCAATAGCGTTTGAGTGCGTGCGGCTTGGCTCGTATACCTCATCGCCTTTTTTGTTTAGAAACGTGCAATAAAATTTTGCGTCTTGCTCTAAAATTTTACTGAAATGTTCGAGTTCTATCTCAAATCCGAAATCGTCAAATTCATCTTCACCATACTCTTCTTCTATAAATTCAGGCAAAATTTCAGGATTTGCAAGATAATCTTTAAAAAATTTAGCGATGCGTTCGTCTCCAGCAAAGACATAGTCCCTGTCCGCGTCGTAGCTTTTTTGTAGATATTTTAGCGCTGCTTCTTTTTGACCGCAGGCTAGACAGCGCTCGCCTCTATAATAGTCTTTCACGTAGGAGGGGCTATCTTTTGCCTTATCGCACTTATACATCTCATCGATCCAGCGCAGAACGTTGCCGCAGTCTTTCAGCTCTTCGTATTCGCTTATCATGCGGTGCGCGTAGATGTACGCATCGTAGATTTTGTACTTCTCCTCGTCTGCTTCCGCCCATTTTGTTTCTATGAAATTTACGATCTGTGCTTTGGTTATCGTTGATTTTTTAAGTAGCGATTTGCTTAAAAATACGTCGATTTCGTCCATTATTTTTTGCGCGTTCATTGTTACTCCGTTATAAATTTCCTACTGATTTGCCTCACGATCTGAAAATAATCGCCGAATTTCTCCTCGACTTTTTTGAAGTTTTTTATCTTATACGCATCTTTTTTGTCACGATGACAGAGCATCAGATAGATCGTAAAGTGTAAAATATCTAAAATTTCGGCACGCAAATTTCTATCTTCTATCTTGGTTTCTAGGCAGATTTTTAGGATTTTCTTAAAAACTTTCTTATCAAAATAGCAAAAATCATAGAGCAAAACGAAAAACGAGTCGTCATTATCTCTATCTATCTGCTCTCTCAAAAATGCTATATCATCGGTTTTGTTCATCATAAAAAGCTGTCTTTATAATCAGTCCGAGCCCCGCAAAAACCACAACGCAGACGAAAACTATCTGGGATATATCAAGTAGCGTCATTTTGCCGCCTTGGCTATCGTTTTGCCGCTTGTTTGGTTGTCGCGCTCTTTTAGCTGACCGCACGCCGCGCTGATGTCAAGGCCCTTGCTTTGCCTGATAGTGCATGTTACGCCGTGATCGCGTAGGTACGTTTGAAATGCCTCCATATCGGCCGTGTTCGGGCGTCCGTATTCGCTGCCTTCGTGCGGATTAAAGTAGATCAAATTTACCTTCGCTTTGATGCCGTGTAGTAGCGAAACGAGCTTTTTGGCATCTTTTATACCATCGTTCATGTCTTTTATGACGAGATACTCAAACATCACTCGCTTACGCATATCGATCGGGAAGCCTCTCACCGCTTCCATAACGGACTCGATTTTGTAGGCGTTATTTATCGGCATTAGTTTACTGCGAAGCTCGTTAGTAACGGCGTGCAAAGATATCGCTAACAGCACGCCCAGATCCATCTCGCCGAGCTTTTTTATCTGGCTGCCTAACCCGCTCGTGCTAACGGTCTGGCGGCGCGGCGCGATAGCTAACCCGTCGTTTTCCTTTAAAATTTTTATGGCTTTACTAACGTTTTCTAGGTTGTCTAGCGGCTCGCCCATGCCCATATATACGACGTTTACGCGGCGTTCATAGGGGATTTTGTTTTCTCTTTTTATCCACAAAATTTGCCCCACTATTTCACCCGGCGTTAGGTTTCTAGTTAGTCCGCTCTTACCCGTTAGGCAAAACGAACAGCCCATGCGGCAGCCTACCTGCGAACTAACGCAGATCGTATAACGAGCGTGACGCGCTACTTCGCCGTTTTCATCGCTGAGCTCCTCTTTCATCGGCAAGAGTACGCTTTCTATCCGTAGCCCGTCTTTGAGCTCGAAAAGATATTTGATCGAGCCGTCGGCACTCTGCTCAAATTTGACGCATTTTAGCGGATCGAGATAAAACTCCTGCGCCAAATTTGCGCGCAGATCCTTCGGCAAATTTAGCATTTCATCAAAACTCGTTGCGTTTTTTTTGTATAGCCACTCGAAAATTTGCTTCGCGCGAAACGGTGGCGAGAGCTGTTCTTTTAGCTCGTCTAATGTAAAATCAAGCAAATTTTTCAAATGATTTCCTTTTGTTTTAGATATTTTTCGAGCTCATTTTTGGCTTGCTCGTGGTTTTTTATAAAATCTTCGTGTGCATTTTTATTGCAAAAATTCGTCGCTACGAATATGCCGTAAGCCGGGATTTGAAATTTTTGCGCGACTTTAAGTACGGCAAAAAATTCCATATTTTCTAAAAAATATTCGCGATCAAAAAGCTTATGAGCCAAATTTTGGTCGGTCGTGATAAAATTTGACGAATTCACTTTGCATGTTCCACGTGGAACAACAGAGGTGATTTTGCTCTCTATCGGCGAATAGCTCTTGTTTTCTAGGCTTGAAATTTCGATGTTTGCCGCGGCCGAGCTCTCATAAATTTCAAAAATTTCACCTTCCTTGTAAAGTCCTGCCGAGCCTACGAAAATGATTTCGCTCGGTAGTGCGTTTAGAATTTTATCTGGATTTTGGGAAGCTTTCGCACTTTGCAAAATAGGCGAATCTATCAAATTTAGCCTCTCGTCAAGCTGCCGATTGGCAGTTAATTTTTGCTCGTATCTGCCGCAATCATCAACCATAGCTCGCTTTTGTAAAAGCACCGTTAAATTTATGCTCATATCCACTAGCCCTACGCCCATAGGTAGAGCGAACGCAAATACTTCGTTTCGTCCAGCTGAAATAATCACAGCCTGGCCTTTTGCGCGCTAAATTTGAGCTCAAATTTCACAGCCTAACCTCGATGTCTTGCTCCCGCAAATATGTCTTAAGCGTCTTGATTTCGATCTCTCTAAAATGAAAAATCGATGCCGCGAGGCACGCGTCTGCGCCAGCTAAAAATGCGTCTTTAAAGTGCTCCATTTCGCCTGCACCGCCGCTTGCGATCACGGGGATATCAAGCGCACTAAAAATCCGCGTCAAATTTAACTCAAAGCCGTTTTTAACGCCGTCGCAGTCCATCGATGTGAGTAAAATTTCACCCGCACCGCGCTCCTGCGCCTCTTTCGCCCAAGCAAGCGCATCCCTGCCGGTATCCAGCCTGCCGCCGTTTATAAACACGCTATAGCCCTCGCCCGTCCTCTTTGCATCAATCGCGACCAAGACGCACTGCGAGCCGAATTTATTCGCCGCTTCGTCTATCAAATTCGGATTTTTTATTGCGGCCGAGTTGAGGCTTATTTTGTCGCAACCGACGTTTAGTAGGCGCGAGATATCGTCAATCGTGCGTATCCCGCCGCCCACGGTCAGCGGGATAAAAAGCTCGCGCGCGACCCGCCCTACGACGTCCACGATCGTATCGCGCTCAAGGTGCGACGCCGTGATATCTAGGAAACACAGCTCGTCCGCGCCCTCTTCGTTGTAGCGTTTGGCTATCTCGACCGGATCGCCCGCATCCACGAGACCTACGAAATTTACGCCTTTTACTACTCGTCCGTCTTTGACGTCTAGGCATGGGATTATGCGTTTTGATAAATTCGTCATCTTTTTGTCCTTTTTACGGTAAATTATAACAAATTCGGCTTAATCTAATGAGCTTTAAAGCTAATTTTAGCTACAATCGCCTCCGTTTAAAAATTTTGCGCCGTCAAAAAAAGGAAAAAATGGTCGTAGCTAAGAAAAAATTCGGACAAAATTTTTTAATAGATGAGAGCGTATTAGACAAAATCATCAAAGCGATCCCCAAAAACGAACAAAATATCGTAGAAATTGGGGTTGGCTTAGGTGATTTGACGATTAGACTTTTGCGAGATTTTTGCGTTACGGGCTATGAAATCGATGAGGATCTAATCCCGATTTTGCAAAGTAAATTTAAGCAAGAGTTAGCAGACGATCGGTTGAAACTTTTCTGCAATGACGCATTGGTCGCGTGGCGGGAGCGCGGATTAAGCGATAAGCCCTATTTTTTGGCGGCAAATCTGCCATACTACGTCGCGACGAAAATGATACTAAACGCGGTTGAAGACGAGTTATGCGTCGGCTTTACTTTAATGATACAAAGAGAGGTTGCGCTGAAATTTAGCGCGAAAGACGGCGAAAGCGAGTTTTGCGCATTAAGTATTTTAGCCGGATTAGTAGGCGGCTGCGAGCTGCTTTTCGATGTAGCGCCGAGCTGTTTTAATCCGCCGCCCAAAGTTATCTCAAGCGTCATTAGACTGCAAAAAAGTAGAAATTTGGTGGGTATTAGCGGCGTCTTCCAAGATAAAAAGATGCTAGAAAATTTTAAAGGCTTTTTACGAGCCGCGTTTTCATCGCCGCGAAAAACTTTGCTTAAAAATTTAAGCCAAGTTTACGATAAATCCGTGCTTGAAGAAAAGTTTAAAGAGCTGAATTTAGCCTCAACCGTCCGTCCGCACGAGTTAAATATCGCCTCATTTTTAGAAATTTTTGAAAAATAGAAGGTAAGTAAATGGAAAATAATGAAGAAAAAGCGGTATCGACGCAGGGCAAGAGTAATAAAAAGCATAGATTTCGCCCGAAAAATAAAAATCCGAGACATCAAAACGAAGGCGGCTCGTCAGACGTATTAGACAACTTTTTTGCTGACGACGGCGATGGGTTTAACGACGATTTTGGGTTAAATTTGAACGCGAATTTAAGCGGGATTCGTATAGATAAACCTACTAGAAACGCTAACGCAAATTCTAACGGTATAACAAACGATAGAGCTAACGTTAGTAATAATAACGACGCAAATTTAGCTAACAAAAATACGAACGGTAACGTAAATTTAAATAATAAAAATAGTAAAAATTCTAGCGGCGGCAATAATAACCGCAATGGACTTTCTAACAATCAAAACAGAAATAACCGGAATAAAAATCATCAAAAAAATACTAACGATACTAACGCTAACGGCAAGCAAAATTTAAACCAAAACGAACAAGTCGCAAAAATAGATAAACCCAAAAAGCAGCGAAAACCAAAGAAAAATCTGCCCGCTAAACTAAACGGCAACGAGCAGTGGCAGCAGGATATCGCCGCATCTATGCAGGCGAACAAAGCGGTTCACGAGTTAAGGTTAGAGCCGTTAAAATATTTAAATTCAAGCGATCACAAAGTACGCATCACGCCGCTTGGCGGCCTTGGCGAGATCGGCGGAAATATGACGGTCTTTGAGACGGCGACCAGCGCGATCATCATCGACGTAGGCATGAGCTTTCCGAGCGAGAGTATGCACGGCGTGGATATTCTAATCCCCGACTTTGACTACGTACGAAAGATAAAAGATAAGATCGCGGGCGTCATCATCACGCATGCCCACGAAGACCATATCGGCGCGGTGCCTTATTTTTACAAAGAGTTTAAATTTCCGCTTTACGCTACGCCTCTACCGCTCGGGATGATAAATAATAAATTTGAAGAGCACGGACTAAAAGAGGAGCGCGCGCTCTTTCGCTCGGTTGAAAAGCGCAAGCCGTATAGGATCGGGGATTTCGAGGTCGAGTGGATACATATTACGCACTCCATTATCGACGCTAGCGCGTTAGCTATCACGACGGAAGCAGGGACGATCATCCACACGGGCGACTTTAAAATCGACCATACGCCGATCGACGGCTATCCTAGCGATTTGGGAAGGCTGGCACACTACGGTGAAAGAGGCGTTTTATGTTTACTTAGCGATAGTACAAACAGCTACCGCGAGGGCTTCACAAAAAGTGAAAGTAGCGTGGGCAAGACCTTTGACGCGATTTTCTCAAAGGCCAAAGGTCGCGTGATAATGAGTACGTTTAGCTCCAACATCCACCGCGTCTATCAGGCGATCGACTGGGGGTTAAAGTACAACCGCAGGGTCTGCGTAATAGGCCGCAGCATGGAGCGTAACCTCTATACGGCGATGGAACTTGGCTATATTAAACTTGATAAGAAAATTTTCATCGATGCGAACGAGGTCAGTAAATTTAAAGATAACGAGGTACTAATAGTAACGACCGGAAGTCAGGGCGAGACTATGAGCGCACTATACCGAATGGCGACGGACGAGCACAAATACATTAAGATAAAGCCGTCCGATCAGATAATCATCAGTTCAAAAGCGATACCCGGTAACGAGCAAAGCATATCAACCGTGCTAAATTTTCTCATCAAAAGCGGTGCAAACGTAGCTTACCAAGATTTCAGCGAGATCCACGTCTCCGGACATGCGGCGCAAGAGGAGCAAAAACTGATGCTACGCCTAATAAAGCCTAAATTTTTCCTTCCGGTGCACGGCGAATACAACCACATCGCTAAACACAAAGAAACGGCAATCGCCTGCGGCGTAGACGAGCGGAATATCTATTTAATGAGCGACGGCGACCAAATGGAGCTGTGTCAAAAATACCTAAAACGCGTAAAAACGGTTAAAACGGGTAAGGTATTTATTGATAATCAAATTAACAAACAAATTTCAGACGACGTCGTAATCGATAGGCAAAATTTGGCTGAAGCGGGCGTAGTAATGATAATCGCGCAAATTTCAAGAAACGGCGCGAAGTTAATCAATAAACCGCGCGTTATTAGCTACGGACTCGTCGCAAATAAAAACGATCATGAATTTAGCAAAGAAATGGAAGGCGTATTGGAGCAATTTCTAAGTAACGTCAAAGAGGAGCTTTTAAAAGACGGGCGAATGCTCGAAGGGCAAGTACGCCAAGTTATACGCAAACATATTTTTAGAAAGATCAAAAAATATCCGACCATCGTGCCTATAATATATATAATGTAGGGCGCAAAATGAACGATATATTAAAAACCGCTCGCGAAGTATTGACGTTAGAGGCTAACGAGCTAACGCAAAATGCGCTAACGTTGAGTGAAAAATTCGTTAGAGCGGTTAGGACGATGTTTGACGTTAAAGGCAAAATAGTAGTAACCGGCGTAGGCAAGAGTGGGCATATCGGCGCAAAAATCGCCGCTACGCTAGCGAGTACAGGTACGCCTAGCTTTTTCTTGCACCCGACGGAGGCTATGCACGGCGATCTAGGTATGATAAGTAAGGACGATGCGGTGTTAGCGATCAGTTTCAGCGGCGAGAGCGAAGAGGTGGTTAGAATTTTACCTCACGTTAAGCGATTCGGCGTTAAGGTCATCGGTATGGCGCGCGACGAGAGTAGTTCGCTCGGCAAATTTAGCGACGAATTTATTAAACTAAACGTAAAAAAAGAGGCTTGCCCGCTCGGCGCCGCTCCGACAAGCTCGACTACGCTAACATTAGCGTTAGGCGATGCGTTAGCAGTATGTTTGATGAAAATGCGAAATTTTAAACAAGAAGATTTTGCGAATTTTCACCCCGGCGGATCGCTCGGCAAACGACTATTCGTAAAAGTAAAAGATATAATGAGGAGCGAAAATTTACCTATCGTTAGCGAAAACGTCAGCCTAAAAGCCGCGATAGACGCAATGACGCACGGCAAAGTAGGTAACGTCCTACTAACTAATACAAACGGTAAGTTAGTAGCCGTACTTAGCGACGGCGATCTAAGGCGTGCGCTAATGAGCGAAAATTTCGATATAAACGATAGCGCAATCAAATACGCCACTAAAAATCCCAAAATTTTAGACGATGAAAATATGCTCGCCGTGGATGCGCTAACGCTAATCGAAAAATATAAAATTCAGCTGTTAGTCGTCGTAAAAAATAGCGTTCCGATCGGTATTTTACACATTCATGATCTAACGAGTCTAGGATTAAAATAATGCAAAAAATGAGACTAAATAAATTCATATCGCATAACACGAACTATTCGCGGCGCGAGGCCGACGAGCTAATAAAACAAGGTAAAGTTAGCATAAACGGACGCGTCGTTAGCGATATGGGCATTAGCGTTAGCGACGAGGATAAGGTTAAAATCGGCGCGAGACTCGTAAAACTAAAAAAAGAATTTACGATGATCGTCTATCACAAACAAAAAGGCGAGCTCGTAACCAAAAAAGACGACCGCGGGCGGAAGACGATATACGACAACCTACCGAGCGGATTTTCAAAATTTATGAGTATAGGGCGACTTGATTACGCTAGCGAGGGGTTGCTTTTACTAACGGACGCGCCTGCGATCGCTACCGCGCTAATGAATAGCGATATCGAGCGCGAATACTACCTAAAAATAAAAGGCGAGATTACCGAAGAAGTTAAGACGGCGATGAGAGAGGGCCTTTTTGCCGCCGACGCAACTAAAGGCGCACACGCGAAGACGGCGATAAAATCTATGGAGTTTAAACCGTTCGTCGCATTTGACATATTCGGCGCGAGCGGCGGATATACTAAGCTTCGCGTGATGATAAACGAGGGTAAAAATCGCGAATTACGTCGATTTTTCGGTTATTTCGACCTTGAAGTAATGGATTTAAAACGGGTAAGTTTCGGACGCGTCGATCTTGGAATGTTAAAAGAAGGCAAGTGGCGATATTTTTCAACACCCGAATACGAAGATTTAAGAGATTTTTTA
>NZ_CAJPMA010000039.1 GCF_905371695.1 uncultured Campylobacter sp.
GCTTGCGTCGTAGCGGCCGGTAAGCGGTGCATTACCGAGCGGATGCCAGTAGCTACGCAAGCCTTTTCTTTTGAGGCTACGTAAGTCTGGCTGGCTTTATCCTCGCCGACTAAAATTACCGCTAGCGCGGGCTCTATGCCTGCGGTTTTTAACGCGGCGGCGTCTTTGGCTACTTCGTCTTTAACCTTCGCGCTAACGGCTTTTCCGTCTAAAATTTGCATTTTCTATCCTTATGCGTTTTTAATCACAAAAGTTGTATCATACCCAAAATTTAATTAAAAATTTTGAAATCGGGGCGGCGATGAGGGCGTTTTTTTATATTTTATTAGTTTGCGCGGCGGCGTTCGGAGCGGATTTTATAACAAAGACCGAATATGCCAAAATGCTCTATTCTAACCCGCGCGGTATCGGCTGCGATAAGTGTCACGGCGCGAAAGGGCAGGGCGCGCTAATCTCTAAATTTAAGCGAGCGCGATCGAAAAACGATAAAACTTTAATAGACGACGAGCTAAGAGCCCCGCGCATCAATAATATAAGCTATGAAGCGTTCGCGAACGCGCTAAATAAGCCCAAAGGCATAATGCCTAGCTATTTTTTAACGGACGAAGAGAGCGAAATTTTATACGATTACGTAATAAGTTTAGATAAAAATCAGACGAAAGGAAGGAAAAAATGACGAATAAAGAGGCCTTTGGCGAAGCTAAAAAATATATTCCGGGAGGCGTTGACTCTCCCGTGCGCGCATTCGGTAGCGTAGGCGGCGAACCTTTTATAGTAGAGCGCGGCGAGGGCGCGTATTTAATCGACGTCGAGGGTAAGCGGTATTTGGATTTTATTCAAAGCTGGGGGCCGCTAATTTTCGGGCACTGCGACGCGGATATCGAGCACGCGGTAATAGAGACGGCTAAAAAGGGGCTAAGCTTCGGCGCTCCGACGATGCACGAGAGCGATCTAGCGCGGCTAATTTGCGAGACTCATCCGCACGTAGAAAAGATCCGCTTCGTAAGCTCGGGTACGGAAGCTACGATGAGCGCGATCCGCGTAGCGCGCGGTTTTAGCGGCAAGGACGGACTGATAAAATTCGAAGGCTGCTACCACGGACACAGCGACGCGCTTTTGGTAAAGGCAGGCAGCGGTGCTACGACCTACGGTAACGCGTCGAGCGCGGGCGTACCGGCAGATACGGTAAAAAATACGTTTTTAGCCGTTTATAACGATATTTCAAGCGTTCGCGCGATATTTCAAAGCGGCGCGCGAATAGGCGCGGTCATCATAGAGCCGATCGCGGGAAATATGGGGCTAGTGCCCGCCGAGCCCGAGTTTTTAAAAGAGCTTCGCAAACTGTGCGACGAGAACGGCGCGGTGCTAATTTTAGACGAGGTTATGAGCGGGTTTCGCGCTAGCAAGCTAGGCTCGCTACCGTTTCACGGCGTAAAAGCCGATCTTATCACGTTCGGCAAGGTTATCGGCGGCGGCTGCCCCGCGGCGGCGTTCGGCGGACGGGCGGAGATTATGGATTGCCTAAGCCCGACGGGAGCCGTGTATCAGGCGGGCACTTTAAGCGGAAATCCCGTA
Source organism: uncultured Campylobacter sp. (assembly GCF_905371695.1). Taxonomy (GTDB): domain Bacteria; phylum Campylobacterota; class Campylobacteria; order Campylobacterales; family Campylobacteraceae; genus Campylobacter_A. Next base: position 1,576 of record NZ_CAJPMA010000039.1, read on the forward strand.
GCGATGGCGGCGGGGCTGGCCTCTATCGGTAAAATTTTAAAAGACGAGACGCTTTACGCGCGGCTTGAAAATTTAGCGCGCAGGCTAACGGACGGCTTTAAAGAGGCGGCGCGAGACGCGGGAGTAGGCCTGCAAACTTGCGTGCGCGGCTCGATGCTCGGATTTTTCTTTAACGAAAAGCCCGTAAAAAACTATGCGGACGCGCTAAAAAGCAATACCGCGCTTTACGCTAAATTTCATGCGGGGATGCTAGCTTGCGGCGTATATCTGGCGCCTAGCCAGTTCGAGACGGGCTTTATATGCGGCGCGATGAGCGAAGAGCAGATCGATTTTGCGGTAGATTGCGCGCGCAAAGTTTTGGCGAAAATTGCTCATGGCTAAGCTAAATATCGGTGAAGTCGTAAAAGGCGCCGAGCAACTAAGTCTGGGTATTTCAATCGTCGTAGCCGTGGCGATCGGCACGGGGCTCGGGTTTTGGCTAAAAAGCGTTACGGGCTGGACGTGGGCGATATTTGCCGGTCTTGCGCTAGGTATCGCCGCAGCCGTTTTAAACGTCAAAAAAGCCTACGATAAACAGGTAAAAAGCCTAGACGAGCTAAAAGACGAAAATCGTTACAAAGCCCGAAAAGACGATGACGAGGATGAAGACGAGTGAGTATGCGAAATTTTACGTTTTGCGGCTTTGCTCGCGAAAAAAATAGGGCTAAAATTTTAGCCGTTCGCGTACACGAAATTTTACGCGGCAAAGGGGCGAAATTTTGGTTTTAAAACGCCTACTTTTCATCTACGGCGCGCTGTGGGCGGCGCTTACGCTAGCCGGCGCGTTTGCGGGCGTAAAATTTATCGCTAGCTCGCAGACGGCATTTTTTGCGGCGCTGCTTATAACTGCGGCTACGTTTTTTAGCTACAAAAAGCGGGCGGAGCTAAGACTGCTAAACGATCGCGACGAAATTTTAGCCCCCGAAGCGGAAAAAGACGAGGCGGAAGCCGAAATTTGGGGCGATGAAAATTTAGACGCGCGAAATTTAGCAAACGAAAAGACGCCAAGCGCGCGAGGCGAAAATTTAGGCGGCGAAAATTCGGCGCGCGAGAATTTAAAAAACGAAAATTTTAGCCTAAAAGACGAGAAAGCCAGGCTAAAACGCCAAAAAACAAGCTTAAAAGATATGAACTTAACCGCCGCATTTACGCCGTATCGCTTGCTGGCCTACGCCGCGCTCGCGCTGGGGTTTTTAGCGCTTAAGCGTAAAGAAATGCTTGATATCGCGGGGTTTTTAATAGGGCTTGCGGGTATGCCGCTGGGGGCTATGATATTTGGCGTATTAGGCGCAAAAGCGCGGGACGGCGAATAAAATGAAAAATTTTAACCCTTTAAAATCCGCGCCTTCTTCGGGCAAAGACCGCGCGGGAATTTACGGACGCTATTCGCCTGTAAAAATAAACGCGAAATTTAGGCTATAAAATGGCGAATAGCAAACGAACTATCCTCTCGATGGCGCCGCTGTTTTTATCGATGAGCCTAATGTTTTTGGGTAACGGACTTATTATCCCCTCGGCAGGCGTCGAGCTTAAAAACGCGGGGGCGGACGAGCTTGTTATCGGGCTAATTAACACCTGCTTTTTCATAGGGGCGATGATTAGTACGATTTTGGCGCATCGCATAGTCTCAAAAGTCGGCCATATCCGCTCGTTCGCTATTTTTACGGCGGTATTTGGCGTATCTGCTATGCTGCACGCATTGAGTCTAAATTTATATTTTTGGGCGATCTTGCGCGCGCTTTTGGGATTTTGCTATTACGCGCTTTTAATGGTAATAGAAAGCTGGCTAAACGCTAAAATTTCAAACTCCGTGCGCTCTCGGGTGATCGCGTTTTACGAGGCGGTTTTTTACGTAAGCTTCGGTGCGGGGATTTTGATTTTGGCGCTAAATTTAGCCTCTTTCGAAGTTTTTATAATAAGCGCGGCGTTTATTATGCTTTCGTCTATTCCGCTTAATTTAATCAAAATCAAAGAGCCGCTCGTCCCGCAAAAAGAGCGCATAAGCATCCCTAAAATTTTCTCCATCGTCCCGCTGGCGCTTGCGGGCTCGGTTACGGCAGGAGTGCTGGTTAACGGCTTTTTTTCTATGTCTAGCGTATTTATTTTATTGCAAGGATACGGAGCGAAGGAGGCGTCTTTTTTCATGACGATAGCGATGGCGGGCGGATTTTGCGCGCAACTATTTATAGGTAAATTTTCCGATCGCTTCGGACGCAGACCCGCCATAATCTTATCTTGCGTCACGGCGCTAATCGCCGCTAGCGCATTCTTGCTTTTAAAAAACGCGAATTTCGCACTCTGGTGCGCTCTGGCGTTTATTTTAGGCAGCGGGATATTTTGTCTTTACGGACTTTCTATCGCTAGGGCCAACGACGAAATAAACGAGAAAAGCCAAAGCGCCAAAGTCGCTCGCACGCTGCTTTTTAGCTACTCTTTGGGTTCTATCGTCTCGCCGCTGTTAACCGGCGGCGCGATGAAAATTTTCGGCGTCGGCGGATTTATATACGTCTATATATTTCTGCTGGTTTTTTTACTAGCGTTCGCACTTAGCAAAAAGACGATTGCTGCGCAGTTTCGCAAGAGTTACGAGCCACTTACCGTGCGCGCGCACCTTGACGGCGAGTTAAAAACGGGAGGCAGCGATGGCGATTTTAAATAATCTAAACGTAACGCAAGCCGCGGTCAATCAAAGCCAAATTCCGACCCAAAAGCAGGGCTCTTCGAATTTAGGCGGCGCGGCGCAGACCGACAAGGGCGGATTATTTAAAAACGCCACGCAAAGCACGCAAGCGGGCGTTTTAACGGACTCGCAAGCCGCCGCGAACGAAGCGCTAGACGGCGCGCAAAAACTCGTCGCGCGGGTGCTGGACGAGCTTAAAAACTCTGGCTCGCTAACTAAAAGCGCGCGGATAATCGAGCAAGCCAAACAGGCTCAAATAGCGCCGAATTTCGCAAACGACCTGCAAGAATTTGCAAATTCCCTCCAAACGCAGCTACAAAACGAGCCCGAGCTAAAAGAATTCGTGCTAAAACTTAAAGAATTTTTGCGCCCGATCGCGGATTTAAAGACCGCGCCTCTTGAAAATCAGATAAAAAACTCGGGCGTTATGCTGGAAGCCAACCTAAAAAACGCGCTTACGGGCGAAAAACTACCCGCATCTATTCAAAATTTGCTCTCAAATATTAAGGATTTAAGCGACCCTAAACTTTTAAATCAAATTTTAGATTTAGCAAACGATGAAAATTCGGGTAACGAGGCGTCGTTTTTAAAGTTAAGCAAAATGCTAAACGAGGCTAAAAGCAGCGCGCAAAATACGCTTGAAGGCTCGAAATTTAAGCAGCTTTTAACGGACGTGGATAAGCTCGATAATATCGCTAAATTTATCGATAAATCGCTAAATAAAGAGCTAAACGCCGACGCGATCAAAAACCAAATGAATAAAATAAGCGATTTTACGAACGCGCTAAAAGCTAAAATTTCGGCGCTTCCTAACGAAAAACTAAATCAAAGCGCGGGATTTATTTCAAATTTTAAAGAGCTAAATAAAGCGCTAGACGAACTTCAAGTCGCGCTAAAAAGCGTAAATAGCGCAGGCGACGAAGCGGGGCTAATCAAAAACTACGAGGCCGCGACGGGAGGGGGCGAAAATTTAAGTCTGCAAGATAAGCTGGAAACCGCCGCTAGAAGGCTGGCGCAAACGATAAGCTACGCCGATAAGCAGGCGCACGCCGCAAAGCAAAATTTGCGCGAGACCGGCGCGCTGATAAGGCATCTAAAAACGGCGTCCGCGGACGTAGCTAAAATCGAGCGTCAAGATATCGAACAGGTGCTAAAAGGGCTAAATTCGGACGTTAAAAACGCGCTGCTTAATATCCAAGACAAGACGCAAAATTTACAGCTTAAAGAAAGCGCGGGCAAGATGTTGGCGCAAATCGAAATGCACCAGATGATTTCGGCGCTTCAAGGCGGCGTGCAGACCTTTATGCCCTACGTTTGGGACGGCGCGCAGGGAGGCAGCGTGGCTTTTAAGCGCGGTAAAAAGGATAAATTTTACGCGCAGATCGATTTAAATTTTGATCGTTACGGGCAGATTAACGTAATGATCGGGCTTGCGGATAAAAAATATATCGACGTATCGGTGGCGACGCAAACGGCGGAATTTAAGGATTTGATTTTAAGCGAGGCTAGGGGGCTAAAAAAGGCGATTAGCGAGCTTGGGCTAATCGTATCTAGTTTTAGCGTTAAGACGCTGCCCAAAGATAAGCTTAACGCGAAATTTAAAAATTTCGGCGGGCTAGACGTCGGCTATGATAAAAAGGCGTAAAAATGGCTAAAAAAAAGGCGGTCGCGCTAGGCTATAACCGCGCCAAAGATAGCGCGCCCAAGGTGCTTGCAAGCGGCGCGGGCGAGACTGCGAGCAGAATAATAAATCTTGCGCGCGAACATAAAATTCCTATCAAAGAAGATCCTGATTTAATCGAAATTTTAAGCAAGGTCGAGGTCGAACAGGAAATCCCGCCTAATTTATACAAAGCCGTAGCAGAAATTTTTAGCTTTTTGTATAAAATTACAAATCAAAAATAAATAAAATTTAAAATTTCAGCTAGGAATTTTAAATTTTAGGTAAAATTAGAGCTTTCAAAACTCAGATTTACGGAGGAAATATGAAAATTTCGACCAAAGTAACGGTAATGGTAGTAGCGTCGCTTCTTGCGCTATTAGTCTCGCTAGTGTCGCTAAATATTTACGAACAGGATAAAAGTATTAATAGCTCCAGCGAGACGCTGATAAACTCGATAATAGACGGCAAAAAGGTAGCCCTTTTGGAAGAGCTTGATATAGTTTCCGCATTCTTAGAGCAAGTGGGCAAAAGTTACGCCGCGACGAATACGAGCAAAGAGGAAACCAGAACGGATACCATGGATTACATTAGCTCGATTAGATTCGGCGCCGGCGGCAAGGGCTACGTAAGCCTTTACGACGAAAAAGGTATTACCGTATTAAATCCGGGAAATCCGCAATTTAACGGGCAAAATAGGTTCGATGCGACGGACGTAAACGGCGTAAAATACGTACAAAAATTTATCCAAAGCGCATCGAGCAGGGATGAAATTATATCTTATACGTTCAAAGCCAAAGACGGCGCTACGAGCCGCCGTATAGCAAATAGCAGATTTATCGACATAGCCGGAGAGAGATACGTGATGGTCGTAATCGCCGATCTTGAAAACGCATACGCGATTGCAGAAAAGCAAACCGCCGCTATGCAAAAAGAGGCGAAAGAGGCCACTACGACGTTTATAGTAATGGCGGTAATGGTCGTATTTATCGCTCTTGCGCTATCGGTGCTTTACGCTAGAATTTCAATTACTAAGCCGCTAAACGAGCTAATCTCTCGTGCGGCGAACCTTTCAAGCGGTGACGGCGATCTAACGCGCAAACTAGAAGTTCGCGGTAAAGACGAGATCGCTCTTGCTAGCGAAGCGGTGAATAGCTTTATCGAAAAAGTGCGCGTTTTAATAAGTGACGCTAAAAATTTATCCGCAGAAAATAGCTCGATCGCAAACGAGCTAAGCTCTACCTCGCTACATACAGGCAAAAGAGTAGAGGAATCAACCTCGATCGTAATGCAAACTAGCCAAAATTGCGGCGCTATTCAAAGCAATATGAGAGACTCTATCGAAGTGGCTAAAAGCGGTAAAGACGATCTTTCAAAAGCGTTAGGCTACGTAGACGAAGCAAATAGGGCTATTTCGAATTTAACCTCCGAAATTATGCAAACGGCTCAAACCGAAGGCGAGATGGCAAATAGAATAGATCAGCTAAGCAAAGATGCCGAGCAGGTAAAATCGGTCCTTGTCGTAATCAATGATATCGCGGATCAGACTAACTTGCTAGCTCTAAACGCCGCTATCGAGGCGGCGCGGGCGGGCGAGCACGGACGCGGTTTTGCCGTAGTAGCCGACGAGGTAAGGCAGCTAGCGGAAAGAACGCAGCGAAGCCTAACCGAAATAAACGCGACTATTAACGTAATCGTTCAAGCCATCAGCGATAGCAGCGAGCAAATGAGCTCGAATTCTAAGCAAATCCAAGAGTTAACCGGCGTAGCTAGCAGCGTAGAGCATACTATACAAGAGATGAGCAACGTAATGAGCGCCGCGATAGGCTTATCGGATAAGACGATACAAGATTATATAAATACGGGCAAAAATATAGACGATATCGTTAAAAACATAGACGGTATAAACGTAATCTCTACCGAAAATGCTAGGAGCGTAGAAGAGATTGCCGCCGCGGCCGAACATCTAAATAAAATGACCGATACGCTAAACGCTAAACTCGGAGAATTTAGGACTTGATAAAGCGAGGCTAAATGGCTCAAAAATTAATCTTGATCGGGGCTTCTACGGGGGGTCCCGGACATATTAAAAAACTTTTAAAAGACGTCAAGTTAAACGGCGCTACCGTAGTGATCGCTCAGCATATGAATAAGATGTTTATCGGCTCGTTTGCCGCGCAGGTAGGGCGCGAATGCGGGCTGGACGTACGTCTGCTAAGCGAAAAGACCATGCTTAAAGAAAATATAGTCTATATCTGCGATCAAAATTTTATGATCTGCGATACTATGCCTTTAAGCGCGCGTCCCAATACCGAAGAAAAAACTACCTATACGCCAAACGTCGATATACTTTTTCGCTCGGGCGTAGCGGTTTGTAAAAATTTAAGCGTAATGGCGATACTGCTAACGGGCATCGGAGACGATGGGGCGGCGGGGCTTCACGCGCTATATAAAGCGGGAGCGAAATGCGTCGGCGAAAACGAAGAGAGCGCGATCGTATACGGTATGCCAAAACGCGCCAAAGAGCTAAATCCAAACCTAAAATCGTTAAATTTAGCTGGCGCGAAAATAGAACTCGAAGGCTTTTTAAATGCTATTTAGAAAACACGAAACGCAAAATTTAAACGCCGCGCAAGAGATGAAAGCGCCTAGCGATATGGATGGATTCGAGGAATTTATGCGCTCTATTAAGACGCTTTGCGGGGTAGATTTGGAGCCTAAGCGCGACATTACCTTGCAGCGCCTAAGCACCTTTGCCAAAAACCGCCAAATAGCGACGTTTAAAGACATCGTAAATATGATTCGCTATAACGCCCAGACGAGGCAGGATATCTTAAATTTGGTCACGGTTAACGAGACTTATTTTTACCGAGAATTACCGCAGTTAAAAGACGTAATAGCCTACGCGAAGGACTTGGGAACGGCTAGAATTTTATGCGCGCCGTGCTCGACGGGCGATGAGGTCTACTCTCTTGCGATGCTAGCCCACGAGATCGGTATGAATGCCGCTTCGCTTCAAATAGTAGGTATCGATATTAACTCGCAAGCTATTTCAAGCTGTCAAACCGCCGTTTATAACGAACGGAGCTTACACCGACTAGACGGCTATCAAAAGGAGCGCTTTTTTACGAAAGAGGGCGATAAATTCGCCGTTAAAAAATCGATGCTAGCGCGCTGCGAGTTTAAAATTCTAAACGTATTCGACGACGCGATGTTTAATCTAGGAAAATTCGATATAGTTTTATCGCGTAATATGATGATATATTTCGACGACGAATTTCGCCTAAAATGCATCGAACGCTTACATAAAATGCTAAATAGCCACGGTAGGCTTTATACGGGGCATGCGGATTTAGTGCCTTACACGGCAATTTATAAGAAGCAATTTTCCGGCGGGACGTTTTATTACGAAAAGGTATAAAATTTTCGCGACTTCGCACGTTGCTAGCTAGCGCCTTCGTAAAAACCGCGACTTTGCCGCCCGCTTTGCTAAAATTTCGGTTTTAAAAGCTATGCGTTTTTCCGTGCCTAAATTTTACGTCTACCGCGGCTTGCATTAAAATTTACCGCCCAAATTTTATGCCTTTATCTCATATCTATTTTTAACCCAAACGTAGTAAATCGCTCCGATAAAAAAGCTAGCGCCGATAATAGCCGTAATCGCCTGTAAATTTACGCCCAGACGAAATAGCCACCCGATACCGAGCGATATTACCGCGCTTACGCCTAGATATATCATATCGTTATAAGCGATTATGCGTCCGTAAAATTTCGGGTCGCAGTTTTGCTGTATCAGCGTGTAGGTGTAGCTCCAAAGCGTCGAGGTAAAAAACCCGGCGGCTAAAAGCCCCGCAAGCCCCGCGTAGAAGTTAAACTGCGTAAGCGCCCACGCTATTACGCCAAGCCCGTGTCCTAGATAGATAAAAACCAGCGTTTGCTTACCTACGATGCGGCTTAAAAATGCCGGTCCTATCATCAGCGCTACCGAGCGCGAGGCGTTGATAAAACCGATGATTAGCGACGTAGACAAAAGCCCTGCGTATTCGTAATCGGCTAACAGTGCCACGAGCGCGTCGTACGCGGTAACGCCTACGAACGCGTGAAGGAAGATTAAGTGCGCGATGAGCCTATTTTCGCGCAGATAAATCAGCCCTTCTTTTAGCATTTTAGCGGCGCTTTGAGCCGCGCCGCTAACTAGACCTGGTAGCTTAACGGAGAATAAAAAATAAAAGCTAGCGATATAGATAAATCCGTCTAAAATAAACGCGCTTTTAATACCGAAAAAATGAATATAAATGCCCGCAAGCCCCATACCCGCGGTGTACGAGATTGCCCAGATAATGGAGTGGATCTCGTTTGCTAGTTTAAGATTTGTAGGGCTTAAAATTTTAGGCAGTAGGCTCATTTCTACTTGAAAATACATTGCTCCCGTGCCGTTTCGAACGAAAATTAGCGCCAAAAGCAGCCATAAATATTCAAGCGAGGTAATAAAAACCAGCATAAAAACCGTGACGGTCTCGATTAGAGCCATTATTAAAAGCATAGGTTTGGGGCTAAATTTATCAACCATTATCCCGCTAACGGGCGCTAACATCACGCAAGGCAGATACGCCATCGCAGCAGCCGCCGTGATCGCCCACACCGGCGCGCGAAGCTCGATTAAAAGCGTAAAAATTCCCGTATGCGAGAACCATACGCCGAAATAGCACATAAGCTGAATTAGGCTAAGCAGCCTAAAATTTCGCTCGTCGCGCAGCAGTCTAAAATAAGCGCGCATTTATTCGTTCCAGTTTAAGATTATCGCATCTACTTTATAGCTGCTAGGTATTTGCTCCAAGCTTTTTACGCTCGTTAAATTTTGAGAATTTTCGATCTTAAACACGGCGTTTAGGCTCGGGATTTTTAGCGAAATTCGCCCGTCCGAGAAGGCGAAATTTTTGATTTTAAGAGCGGATTTTACCTGCGCTATCGTAGAACCGAGTCCGACGCCTTGCGGACTTTTAAAGCTACGGGATAAAATTTCTACTCGCGTAATAACGCCGTTTTGAAGCAGATATTTAAATTTCGCCTCGCCGTCTCGGTAAACTACGTGAGAATTTTCGCCCCTGTCGCGCGCGTCTTTTTTGATATTTTTAGCGCCGTAGATTTTAATGATATCGCCGCTTTTCATATCCGGCGTCAGCTCGCCTAAAAAATATTTGCCGAACGTATTTGAAACGTCCGTTTTTTGCGAGTATTTACCCGTAAAATAGCCGGTTTTGCAAATTTGCGCGCCAGAATTCGCGTTTATAAAAATTCCGTCCTTGATTCTATGGACGTCTACCTTAAATTTTCCCGCGTAAACGTAGAAAATTCCGTTTTCGTATCTAGCTTCGCCTTCAAAATCGCAAAGCTGTTCGCCGCTATCGTCTAGATTTGAATAAACGCCGATCTTAGCGCCGTTTTTATAAGGCGAGATTATTACGGCTTGGAAATTTTTATCGTTTTTTAGTTTAAAAAATTCTCCGAAAAATCCGCTTTTATAGTCTTTGTCTAATGCTTTAAAGTTATAAATTTCGGCCAGTACTCCCGCGCGCTTGTTTTTTTGCTCGTCAAGCTGCGCCAACGCGTTTTTGTAAGGCTCGAAATAGCTTTGCTCGCCGCTATTCGCACTTAGGGTTATTAGGTTGTTTTCCGCGCTAAAATTTCCTTCTTGCGTTAAAAATTCGGGGTTATTAGAGATAAAAAGCATCGTTTTTTTGTAGGTTTTGTCTTTGTTTAGCGTGATTATCGTTTTTACGCCTTCGCATTTATCGCAGGGCGTAACCGCGCTAAAATCGCCGCTAAAATTTCGCGCTAAATCTTGTTTGATTTCGGTTTTTGCGCCGCTAATTTGCGGTTTTTGCGGGGGCGGCGCCGTTAGGTTCGCGTCGCTTGGGGCGGGAGTTTTATCTCCCGCGCAGCCTAGAAAAAATAATGCGGCGGCTAGCGCGACTATTTTTTTCATGCTAGCCCCTTTATTTTACCTTTTTAAATACGTAAAAATCTTTTAGCTCTCCGGTCGGCTCTTTACCTTCAAAATCAAGCATGATTAAATTTTCGCCGTCTATTTTATAGCTTTGTTTTTCTTTATAGTTGTCGGTGGTTACGACGTTGCCCGCGATTACGGCGTATGTGCCGCGTCTAGCTTCTTTGTATTTATCTTTTGACAAATAAGTCATTTCCGCGTTAAACGTCGCATCTTTGTTTAACGTAAGGCGAGCTTCGATGCCAGAGCAGCTTGCGCACGGAAGTTTGGCCTCATAGACGCCTACTACTTTTGCTTCGCCGGCCAGGCATTTTTCCTGCGTAGAGCAAGCGCCGCTAGGTAGGTTGGTTTGCGGCGTATTACTCGCGCAGCCTAGCAGTAGCGCGCCCGCGCAAAAAGCAAGTACTAAATTTTTCATGGTTTTTCCTTTAAATTTTGATATGGTTTGTTATAATACAACTTGTGTTTAAACAAAATCTATAAAGGACGGGTTATGAGCAGCGAAATTTTAGTTATATTTTTCGTTTTGTGCGCGGCGATTTTGGTCGCGTTATTTTTAAAATCGGCGGTAAAAATCGTCTCGCAAGCGGATACTTTAATCATCGAGCGGTTAGGGCGGTTTCACAAAGTGCTTGACGGCGGATTTCATATAATAATCCCTTTCGTCGATCAAATTAGAAGTGTCATCACGGTTAGAGAGCAGCTGGTAGATATCACCAAACAACAAGTTATCACCAAAGATAACGTAAATATCAGCGTCGACGGCATCGTGTTTTTAAAGGTATTTGACGGCAAAATGGCTGTTTATAACGTCGATAGCTACAAGCGCGCGATCGCAAATTTAGCCATGACGACGCTGCGCGGCGAGATAGGCGCGATGAATCTCGATGACACGCTTAGCTCGCGCGACCGCCTAAACTCCGCGCTACAAAGAGCGCTCGGAGACGCCGCCGATAACTGGGGCGTAAAGATCATGCGCGTCGAGATCTCGGAGATCTCCGTGCCGCACGGCATCGAAGAGGCAATGAATCTACAAATGAAAGCCGAGCGCGAAAAACGCGCGATCGAGCTAAAAGCGCAGGCTGAAAAAGAGGCGCTCATCCGCAACGCCGAGGCGCTAAAACAAGAAAAAGTATTGCAAGCCGAAGCCATCGAGCGTATGGCCGATGCGAAAAAATATGAGCAAATCGCGCTGGCAACAGCTCAAAAAGAGGCGATGGACATGATAAACGAAAGCATGGCGCGTAATGCAAACGCCGCCGAGTTCTTGCTAGCTCGCGACCGCGTAGCGGCGTTTAACGAGCTAGCGAAAAACGGCTCGAAAGATAAAATTTTAGTCCCTTACGAAGCGACTGAGCTAATAGGTTCACTAAGCGTGATTAAAAATTTCATCGGCGCCGGTTCGCAAGAGGGCGCGCAAAATTTAAGTACTAGAAAATAGGGCGATAAAATGATAAGTCCTTTTATAATGTTAGGCGTAGGCGTGCTTTTGATGGCGGCCGAGCTTATAGCGTTTTCGTTTTATCTGCTATTTTTCGGACTGGGCTTTATCGTCGTGGGAGCTTTAAATTTCGGGCTAAATTTCGCTTGGCAGTATCAAATTTTAGCCGCTCTTAGCGTATCGCTAATATCGCTATTTTCGTTTCGCAGATTGCTCGTACGAAAATTTAGCAAAAAAAGCGAGATAAAAGAGGATTTTTTAGACGAGCGCGGCGTCGGAGTAGCGCGCGAAGGGATGATTTATTATAAAGGAACGATGTGGCACTACGACGGCGATAAAATCGCCGAAGGCGAGCGCGTCGAGATAAAAGGCACGCGAGGCAACCGCGTGATTTTGGGCTAATTTTAAATTTTATAAGCTAAATTTCGCTACTCTACGCTAAAAATTATAAAGGCGAAATTTTGAATAGAATGAGTATCGACGAAGCGGTGGAGCTTATAGAAAGCGCGCCGCTTCACGAGCTAGGCGCGATGGCTTACGCTAAAAAACGCGAGCTGCATCCGGAAAAAATCACGACTTTTATCGTAGATAGAAATATAAATTACACGAACGTTTGCTGGGTAGACTGCAAATTTTGCGCGTTTTACAGACATGCGAGAGAGGACGAAGCCTACGTGCTTAGCTTTGAGGAGATCGGCGCAAAAATCGAGGAGCTAATCGCCATCGGCGGAACGCAAATTTTGTTTCAAGGCGGCGTGCATCCGAAGCTTAAAATCGAGTGGTACGAGGATCTCGTGGAGTTTATCGCTAAAAAATATCCTAGCGTTACGATACACGGATTTTCGGCGATCGAGATAGATTATATAGCTAAAATTTCTAAAATTTCGACGCTTGAAGTTTTAAAGCGCCTAAAAAATAAGGGGCTTTATTCGATGCCCGGAGCCGGCGCGGAAATTTTAAGCGACCGAGTAAGAGAGCTCGTAGCCCCTAAAAAATGCGACACGGCTACGTGGCTGCGTATTCATAAAGAAGCTCATAGCGTCGGCGTAAAGACCACGGCTACGATGATGTTCGGCACCGTAGAAACTACGCGCGAGATCGTGGAGCACTGGGAGTATATTAGACGCTTGCAAGACGAGACGGGCGGGTTTAGGGCGTTTATCCTGTGGAGCTTTCAAGGAGCGAATACGAAGTTACTAGCCGAGCGCCCCGATATCGTAAAACAAAGCTCGAATCGATATTTACGCCTACTCGCCGTTTCTAGGCTATTTTTGGATAATTTTAAAAATATCCAAAGCAGCTGGGTTACGCAAGGCAGCTACGTGGGGCAGCTCGCGCTAAAATTCGGCGCGAACGATCTGGGTAGTACCATGATGGAGGAAAACGTCGTGCGCGCGGCGGGAGCCAGCTACCGAATGAATCAAGAGCAGATGATCGAGCTTATTAAAGACGTAGGCGAGACGCCCGCGAAACGAAATACGAATTACGATATTTTGGAGAAATACTGATGAAAATTTTACATTTAGACGTTAAAGGCGCAAAAATTCCCGTAGTTTTCGAAAGCTCGAAGCAGCTGCCCGTAGCCGCCGTAAAGCTCGTATTTAAGGTAGCGGGCGCTTGCCGCGACGGGAAGACGGCGGGACTTGCGGCGATGGCTGCTAATATACTAAACGAAGGCACGCTAAGCTTAGGCAGCGCCGAATTTGCGCGGCTTCTTGAAATGCGCGCGATTAACCTAGGCGCGGACGCGGGGTTTGAGACGCTTACGATTAGCCTAAACTGCCTAAAAGAGCACCTTATCTACGCGTGCGAGATGCTAGGCGCGCTTTTAAGGGAGCCTAATCTAACAAATGAGGCGCTAGAACGCTGCAAGGCCGTAACTTTGGGCGAGATAGCCGCTAGCGAGGATGATTTCGATCACGTAGCGCGCTGCGGATTGATGGAAATTTTATATCCAAAAACTCCGCTAGCCTACGCAAATTTCGGCACGGCAAAAAGCGTTGAGAATATGAAATTAGAGCAGGTTAAGGATTTTATTAAAACGCATCTAAATTTGGCGAATTTATTTATCTCGATGGGTGGCGACGTAAGCGAGAAAGAGTG
>NZ_CAJPMA010000040.1 GCF_905371695.1 uncultured Campylobacter sp.
TATATAGAAAAAGGCTTAAACCTAGATTAAAAAAATAGGTTTAAGCGGGGGGGGGGTTAGAAAATATTTAAAGATACGACCATTAAATTAATAAACATAGTTAAGGCTCAGTATAAAATTTCTAGGATCGCCGTAGTAGTTTAAGCGGTCGGCGGAGCGATTCATCGAATTTATGAAATATTTCTTGTCAGTGATGTTTCGCACGGCAAAATTTAGTCCGAAATTTTTATTAAATTTATAGTTTATATTGCCGTCAAACAGCGCGTAACCCTTTTGATCGGGCGCGGCCGAACTTCCTGAATAATACGATGCCGTCTTGCTCTGATATCTACCGCCTAGTCCAAAACTAAGCCGCGGCAACGCCGGCAAGGTATAGTTGGCGTAAAGCCTAAAAATATGCCTAGGCACGTAGGCGTTGGCGATTTCGCCCTTGGCGTGCGCGGCAAGACTAGAATGAACTCTCTCATCTTCCATATAAACGCTCTTGGCGTAGGTATAACCGGCGAAAATTTGTAAATTTTTCGAAAGTTTACCCGAAATTTCAGCTTCAAAGCCGCGAGTCCGTACCTTGCCGCCGTCCACCCAATAGTTAGACGGATACAGCGCCGGATCCGGTACGGCCTTATGTTGTTGCAACGTCTGAAATACCGCTGCGGAGGAATTTAGCGCGCCGTCAAAATACTCGGATTTAAGCCCGAGCTCCGCATTTGAGCCGACGACGGGCTTAACGAAATCGCCGCTTTGTTTCTCATTCATCTGCGGCTTAAAAATTTTAGCGTAGCCAAGATAGAGCGAGTGATTTTGCGCAAAATCCCACGTCAGCCCCGCATACGGCGTAATTTTACTATTTTTTAGCTCTTTCTTTTTATTTTGCGTAACGCTAAAAAACATCTTCGACCAGCCCCACGAAGCGTACTCGACGCCACTGAATCTAGCCCCCGCTAGCAAATGCCACGCGTCCGTAAAATTTAACCGAGTACCGGCGGTAAGCGATTTTTGCTTTACGGTCAAATTCGAGCTTGCGTCGCGAAACGCGGCGCTCCAATCGGGCTCAGATACCGAATCTATCGTAAAATTGTCCATATTATAGCCCATTAAAGGCGTCATCCACTTGTCTCTTCCTTTAAATTTATCCCGCGAGATTTGAGCGTTCATAAAAACGTCGTTACTTTGACCAAAAAGCTCGAATTTGCCGTTTAGATCGAATTTTAGATTTATCTCGTCGCTTGAAGTATCGTATTTTTGCCTCTGCACCCGCGGCACGGCGGCGTTCCAAAGCTGAGCGAATTTCATATCCATATCGCTTTTGGTGTAATTTACTTTAAATGCGGCGTTCCAATCGTTTGCGAAATACCGGGTGAAATCGCCGAAAATATTTACCTTTTTAAAAATTTCCTTATCCCATTTCGAGCCGAAAAATTTATTTTGCTTAAATTTTACGGCTCTACCGTTATATAGGGCGGGCAGGCCGTAGATATCGGGTACGTTTTCGCTTCTTTGATATATCGCGCCTAAATTTAAGACGCTATCGTCCGTTACGTCAAAACCCAGCATCGCGCCTACGGAGCCTTTTTTACCCTGGACGCCCTCTTTAAAAGAATCGCTTTTTTGTAACGAGCCGATAAGTCTGGCGCGCGCGCTTTTACTTTCGTTTAGCGCGCCGGTAACGTCAAACGACCCGTCGTAACTTCTTTTTCCGCCCGAAAAGCCGCTAACGCCGGCGTTTAAAGCGCTTCTAAACTCGCCTTGCGGCCTTTTTCGCAGTAAATTTATCGTGCCGCTCGGGTTGCCGTTACTTTGCGTAAGGCCCGCCACTCCGCGCAAAACCTCCACGCGGTCGTAAAATATCAGATCGCTTAGCTCTTTTGCGGTATAAAGCGTACCTTGTACGGAGCTTGCCGCAGGCGATGCGAGGCCGTCTTCTTGGATATTATCGATATCAAAGCCGCGCGTTTGAAATCGCGAGCGCGAACCGCCGCCCGTATCGGTCGTAACGCTAATACCAGACACGTAGCTCATCGCTTCTTTTATGGTTTTGAAATTTTGATCTTTTATGAGTTTATCGCTGATGATGCTAACTGACTGCGGGGTTTGGCGGATACTTAGATCAAGCCCCGTCGCGGTATTCATCTGATAGGTCGTATATAAATTCTTGCCCTGCGTCGTCTCGGGATCGACTTTTTGCCGCACGGTAATCGTTTGCAGATCGATAGTAGCGTTATCGTCCGAATTTGCCGCAAAAGACGGCAACGTTCCCAAAGCCAAAATCAAATAAATTTTGCTTTTGCGCATAAATTCCTCCATATATAATAATATCTATTATCATTTTGTGGGATTATATTACGGCGATTATTAATAAAGAATAAAATTTCTATTTAAATACGTTAGAGTATTGTTTTGATATAAAATCGCGTCAGACTAGCGTCTTAAATTTTAAAGGTAACGAAAAAGTTAGTCGTTCTTGCGAGCGATATAGCACCTAGCGCGTCTGCCCGCAAGAGCGAATTTTACTTATTTTATCGCCGCGATAAGCTCGATCTCGACCAAACCGCCTTTCGGCAGCGTTTTTACCGCGACCGTGCTGCGAGCGGGATAGGGCTCGTTAAAAAATTCGGCGTAAATTTCGTTTACCGCCGCAAAGTCCGCGATATCGGCTAGAAAAATCGTCGTTTTTACCGCGTTTTCAAAGCTAAGCCCCGCTTCGCTCAAAATCGCTCGCAAATTTTGAAGCGATCTTTGCGCCTGCGATTTTACGTCCGCGCCCGCAAATTCGCCGCTAGGAGTAACGCCTAACTGCCCGGAAATAAACAAAAATCCGTTAGCCGCGATTGCTTGCGAATACGGCCCGATCGCCTGCGGCGCATTTTTCGTCGAAATTATTTTTTTCATTTTTACTCCTTAAAATTTATTAAATCTCGAAGGCTATTTTAAATTTTCGATACCTATCGGCACGCCTACGTAAACATTCGTTTTAACGTCCGCCTCTTGAATTTTATCGGCGATTTTTAGCTGACTTTGCGGTACGCCAGCAGCCGTCATGGCGTTAAATATATTTTCCGCCCTCTTACTTGCTAGTTTTTCCAGATCGGCCTCGGTTACTTTTTGCAATCTAGCTAGCTCGTCGCGCGGATCGGCCGACGGATTTTTTAGCTTTGCGCGCGCTATATCTTGAAGCGCTTCAAACTCGCTTTTTCCGCTAGATGCAGCCGTTCTTGATACTAACTTATCGATACTTAGCTTTTGTAGCGCAAATTCGTCCGCTTGTTTATTAAGCGCGGGCGAAATTACGAAGATTACGTCCTTTTTGGTATCGGCTATCCCTTTAAAACGCGCGATCTTTTTGCTCTGCGATTCCATTATTTCACTGCTTCCCGCCGTAAAATCGATCGCCGCAAGCTCACCCGCATCCTTAATGCCCAGCGCGCTCCCTATTAGCCTAAACGGCGAGCTAACGACGTCTACGAAAATTTGCTTAATCGCCTGCCAGACGATCCCGCCGTAGCTAAATTGCGGATTATCAAGATCGCCAGAAACAGGAAGATTAAGGTTAATTACGCCGTTTGAGTCCTGTAAGATCGAGATAGCCAGCTGCAACGGCAAACTCACGGCACTACCGGATTCTACGCTTTCGCCGAGCTTGATTTTATCGATTACGATATTATTTTCGCCGTCCATTTTGCGGTCTTTAATATCGTAAACCAGCGCTAAATTTAGCAGGCCGCTATCGATCTTGCGCCCTACGAACGTCGCGCTGTAAGGCGTCACTTCGCTTAGTTCCACGTCTTTAAAATTTAGCCTAATTTCGCTAAATTTCTTCGGATTTAACGCGTCGGTTTTTATCTCGACGTTAGCGCTGCCGCCGCTTCCGATTACGCCGTTCGAGCTAATTCGCGAAATGGCGTCGTTTTGTACGCGGTCGATTTTCGCGTTTAAGTTTTTAATGCCGAAAACAAACGGCAGCACCAAGCTATCGTCGCTAAAATCGACGTCTACGTTATTTAAGGCTAAATTTTCAAAATTTACGGCAAACGTCTTTTCGTCACCGGTTTTTCGGGTTTCGCCATCCGGTTCGCTCGCGTTTTCGTCGCTAGTTTTTACGAGTTTAGTTAAATTAAACGTGCGGTTTGAGTCTAAATGAGCCTTGATAAACGGGCTGTTTACGGCTAAATTTTTCATTTTTATACCGCGTTCGTCGAGAGCTATTTTACCGATTTTTATCTCGTCAATCGCGACGGTTTTCGTACCGTTTGCGTCGTTTAATCCGAATTTGCTCATCTTGAAATCGCTTTGAATTTTATACGTTTTAGAAAAATTTACCTTCGTATTCATCGCGATTTTACCGCTTGAAATTTCTGCGTTCAGGTAGTTTTGAACGATTTTATTGAAAGCGGCCAGATCGTTAAAATTCGTCTTTAAATTTAGACTAACGTCGAGCGGTTCAAGCGAAATTTTGCCGTTTGCGTTAAGCGAAATTTTCTCTCCGGTAGCCGCATTTAAAACCAATCCGAAAGGCTTTGAAAAATCGCTTGAAAAATCGCTTATTTTTGCGTTTTTAAGGACTATTTCGTGACTCGTCCGTTTAGGCAAAAAGCGCTGAGAAATATTTGCCTTTGCGTTAATTAGCTCGATATTTTTAATTACGGCTACGAAATCGCTCTTATTTTTTTGCGCTTGCCTCGGCTGTGTTTTTGCCGTTTTTACCGATTTTTTAGGCCTTAAAATAGCTAAATTATTTATCGCTTCGGCGCCGTTTTTGCTTAGCTCGTCGGCGTAAAACGCATCTTTGATCCTAGCGTCTGCCAAAATTAAATTTTGGTTTTGCAGGTTAAAATTTAAGCCCTCCGATAATATTTTTCCAAATCCGCCGAAACTTTTTTTACCGCTAAAAACCTCCGTTTTACCTATGCTAAAATTTTCTAAATTTACTTTGCCGTCGCTAAAATTTAAATTATTAGCGCTTAAGAAATCTACTCTTAAAAGTTTTTCCTTCGCGCCCGAAACGTCGATCGGCGAGGTTTTAAACGAGCCTAATCTAGCGCCGATTTTAGTCGCGTTATTTTCTAAAACAAGGCTTGCGCTTACGTCGTTTAGGCTAAAATTTTCGCTGAAAGCAGCCACGTTAAAACCGCTAAATTTCGGAAAATTTAAAGAAATTTCCTCTACGCTTAAAGCTAGGTTTTTAAACTCGTCTTTGCCGCTTGCGTTAATATCTCTTATTAAAACTCCGCCGAGTCCCGCCTCGTAATCCGCGCCGTTTAGGTTAAAATTCGAGCTATTTAAATCGCCGATTTCCACCCCCGCGTCGCCGTCTTTATTTAGTTTTAGCTTTATATCGCTAATCGCGGTTTGCTTTAATGCCGTTTCATTTAACGCGAATTCGCTCAAATTTAAACCTTTGAGCGACGCGCTTAGCTCGTTGGTGTCGCCGAAATTTCCGTTTAAGTTTAGTCCGTCTAGCGTCAATTCGCTAAAATTTAACTTAGTTTCGTTTTGGCGCGCCGCAAAATCCTTAGCCGATATTTTAGCGCCTTCAAGCTGCGCGCCGATACCCGCCTCGTCGATACTTACGACGTATTTTAGCCGCGCGTTCAGCAGTCCTTTCGAGATATTTAAATCCGCCGCATCTACGTAGCTTTGAGCTATTTTAGATACGTTTAAATCCTTAAAACTAACGCTACCGTAAATTTTTAGCGGTTTTAGGCTTACGCCGCCGTTCCAATCAAACTCGCTAAATAGCGACGAGCCCGTATCAAGAGCGTGTTTGCCCGCGCTATATTCTTTTAAATTAATATTGGTTATTTTATAGCTAACGTCTTTTAACGTCGCCGCAAACGGTTTTTTTAGGCTATTATCGGCGTATCTAGCGTCGCCTTTAATTATCTCAAACGTATCTAGCGTTACGTTAAAAAAGCTCTCGCCGCTTGCTTTTTCGTCCTTTTTTTCGGGCTCTTCCGTTTGGATTAACGGCGTAAAATTAAAGCTTAAATCGGCGTTTCGCTCGATATTAACCGCCGGATTATTTAGTACTACTTTGGCTAAATTTAGCTCGGCTTTAAAAATTTTGCGCGCGTTTAGCTCTATAAAAACGCCATCCGCCTTAAAAACGTCGGAGTTTGTTTTTAAGGCGATCCCGGTCGCGTTTAGCTCAAACGTAAAAGGATTAAATTCGGCTTTCGTTATGCTTAAAGAGGCGTTTTTATCGGCTAAAATTTTAGGCGCGACGCTAGTTAAAAGCCAAGGCGCGCCTAGGAAACCGAGCGCCGCGTAAAGTGCTAAAAACGCGGTCAAAGCGCCCGCATAGACGCAAGATTTTTTATGATTTTCGTAAAATTTCTTCACCGATTTTTCCCTAAACGCCGTAAAATTTTACGCGATTATACCAAAATTTTTATGTTATAATCGCCCCTGAATTCACTCAAAAAGGCATTTTGTGCTCTCCGCGAAATATTTTAAATTAGTTTTTTCATTCATTATGGCGTTTTTAATGTCGTTAGTAATTTCGGGCGTTTTGACGTTTATTAATCTAGGCTTAATCAAAGGTTTCGCTCTCATTTGGCTCGCTAATTGGGGCAAGGCGCTAGTAGTCGCCTATCCTTGCGTTTTAGCGATCTCGCCCGTAGCTACTAGGCTTACGAAGGCGATTTGTAAAGAAGATAAATGAAGCTAACGCTGGCTTTAAACGAATTTTTAGACGATTACGTTTTAGGCTGCGAGCTAGCGCAAAAAGCCGAAATTTCAAGCAACGCCTATCTTTTTTGGAAAAGTGCGGTCTCGGCTAAATTCGAGCGTTCGCGCGTCGTTTTTTTGCTAAAAAAGAGCGTACCGAGCAAATTCGAGCGCGCCTTAGAGTCCTGCACGCCACTAAACGGGTTGGTTCTAAGCTCGGCGTTTTGCCTGTTTACGGGACTTGCGCCCTCGCACCTAATCGCTAAAAACGGCTCAAAAATTTACGGATTGCTACGATTTCACGAAATTTGCGGGATAAAATTCGTAAATTTAAAGAAATTTTACGACGATTTAGGATTGGATTACGGCCTGCAAATTTACATCGAAAAGTGCAAATTCTTCTCGCCAACCCCGCTTGAAAAACGCATAAGGCTAACCGATACGCTTTGTTTGGGATATTACTAAACGACAAATTAAGGCAAGGGCAAGCCCGCCCTAATCTTAAATCTACTCTGCTTGCGGCTGTTTAAACCCGCCGCCGAAGGCCTTATAAACTCCGATCGCGGCGTTATCTAAACTAAGCTTCGCGTCCACCGCGTTTAGCTTCGCGCTTAAAAGATTTCTCTGCGCGTCGAGCAACGTCAAATGATCGGCGTAGCCCGCATCGAACTGCGCTTTTGCTAAATCGTAAATTTTACTTTGCGAATCTAGTAAATTTTGCGTATCTCGCCAGATCAGGCTTGCCTTTTCGCGGTCGTTTAGAGCCGTTTTTATCTCGCTTAAAGCCGTTTTAATCGTCTTTTCGTAGTTTAGAGCCTTCGCGCTTTGAGCAAGCTCGGCGATCTCTACGTTGTTCGCTCGCTTGCCGTAGTCAAAGACGCTTTGAGCGATCTGCCCCGCAAAAGACCATACGTTGGCATTTTGCACGAACAAGCGGTCAAGCTCGTTAGAGCTAAACCCGAATGCGCCCGTTAGCGAAAGCGTCGGGAAATACGCCGCCTTTGCGACGCCGATTAGGGCGTTAGCGCTTTTTAGGTTCTCGTAAGCGCTGGCCACGTCGCTTCTACGAAGTAAAATATCAGAGCTTATGCCCGCATTTATCTGCGGAGCTTGCGGCAGATCCGCGCTCGTATCTATAATCTGGCTTAAAATTTCGTCGTTGCTTTTACCGCATAAAATAGCAAGCGCGCTTGACGAGCTTACGAGCGATTTTTGCACGTTTGAAAGGCTAATTTGCGCGCTTTGTACGGCGGCTAGGGATTGCAAATAAACGATTTGCGTAGTCGCGCCAGCATCGAGCTGTTTTTTGCGATACGCCGCCGTTTCGTTATAGCTTTTTAGCGTATCCTCTAAAACGCGCTCTTGCATTTTAAGCGCTACGAGCGAGAAATAGCCCTGCGCGACGTTTGAAGAGATGGTGAGGCGCGCGTTATCGTAGTCGAATTTGCTAGCTTTTAAAAGTGCGTCGTTTGAAGCGATAGAATTTCGCACGCGACCCCAAAGATCTACCTCGTAGTTTAGCACTGCGCTAAGCGAAAAGCTATCGTACTTGGCGTTATCTTGCTTACCGTAAGTCTCGCCGCTGGTGCGGGTTTTACTACCGCTTCCCTCGATGCCGATCGTAGGGAAAAGATCGGCGCGGGAATTTTTAAGCGTAAGAGCGGCGGTTTGTAAATTTACGTAAGCGATTTTTAGATCGATATTGTTTTCTAATGCCTGCTCTACTAGCGTATTTAATCTCTCGTCGCCGAATTCCTTCCACCAAAGATCGTTTATATCGCTGCTTTCATAGCTTGCCTGAAATTTCGTATCCGTTTGCGGCAGTTCCGGCCTAAACGAGCAACCCGCGATAAAAGCCGCTAAAATAGGTATTAAAATTTTACGCATTCATCTCTCCTCCGTCGCGTTTTACGTGTTTGCCTTTACTCCAAAATTTCTCGTTTAAATTTTCAAGCAGATAATAAAATAACGGCACGAAAAATATCGAGATCGTGCTTGCGGCTATCATACCGCCGACCACGCCCGTTCCTAGCGAATGGCGAGACGCCGCGCCCGCACCCGAGCTTATCACCATCGGAAAGACGCCCAGCGTAAAGGCTATCGACGTCATTACGATCGGGCGGAAGCGAAGCTTAGCCGCGCTAACGGCGGCATCGAAGACGCTCTTACCGCTATCGCGCTCTTGCATGGCAAATTCCACGATCAAAATCGCGTTTTTAGCCGAAAGTCCGATAAGAAGCAAAAGCCCCACTTGAAAATACACGTCGTTAGTTAACCCTCTGGCCCACGTAGCCAGCAGCGAGCCGAATACGGCAAAAGGCACCGCCGTAATTACCGCCAGCGGAATTAGCCAACGCTCGTACTGCGCCGCGAGGATTAAAAATACGAAAATCATACCGAAAACAAACGCTTGCGCGCCCGCGCCCGAGGCGGTAACCTCTTGATAAGCGGTACCCGACCAAGCGATTGAATATTCACTCTCATTTAGCGTCTCTTTTACGACCTCTTGGATCGCTTTTAGAGCATCGCCCGAGGTGTAGCCCGCCTTTGGATCGCCCATTACTTTGGCTGCCGGGAATAGGTTAAAGCGGTCTACTAGATCGGGGCCCATATTTCTAGTAAGCGTAACTAGCGTATTTAGCGAGATCATCTCGCCGCTTGAATTTTTAACGAATACGCTTCTTAAATCCTCGGGAGAATTTCTAAAACTCTCTTTGGACTGCGCGTAAACGCGGTAAGTCTTGCCGAACATATTAAAGTCGTTTATATAATAAGACCCCATCGTGGCGGCTAACGCGTTAAAGATGTCGGCTTTACTAACGCCTAAAAGCTGAGCCTTTTCGTAGTCTACGTCGATTTTAAATTCCGGATAATTCGTCTCCAAAGTCGTCCTAACGCCCGTTAATTCTGGGCGCTGATTAGCTTTCGCGACGACTGCAAGCACGTCTTTTTCTATCTCGTTGTAGCTTTTGCCGCTTCTATTTTGAATATACATCTCAAAGCCGCCCGTCATCGATAAGCCCATAATCGGCGGCACGTTTAGCACGAAAGTCATAGCCTCTTTCGACGGCCAAAATACGCCGTTATATTTACCTACCAGCGCGTCTATGCTGCTATCAGGCGTCTTTCGCTCGCTCCAATCTTTCGTTTTTACGAAAAATACCATAGCGTTTTCTCTAAGCGTGCTTGCGATCAGATCGTATCCGGCAAATCCCATTACCGAATAAACGTGCGGATCGGCCATCATAACGCTAGCCATTTTTTTATTTTCCTCGATCGTTCTCGCGGAAGCCGAAGCCGGCGGGAGCGACGAAAGCGCCATAAAGTAGCCCTTATCCTCGCTAGGAACGAGACCCGAAGGGACTACTTTAAATAGCTCGACCATCATAAAAATAACGATAGCAACTGCGATTAGCCCGGGCACTACGTGACGTAAAATTTTAGCCACGCCCGCGGAAAACATCGCCGTGCTCCAATCGAAAAATTCGTTAAATTTTCTAACTAACCAAAACGGCTCGCTCTCGCCCCTTTTTAGCATAATGGCCGCAAGCGCGGGCGTGAGCGTAAGCGCGACGAATCCCGATAGACAAACTGAAATTACGAGCGTAAGGGCAAACTGCTTTTGAATAACGCCGACAAAGCCCTCCATAAAAGAAACCGGCACGAAAACGGCAGAAAGTACCAGCACGATCGAGATAACGGGCGTCGCGACCTCGTTCATCGCTTTAATAGTCGCTTCTTTTACGCTAATATCCCTTTCTTCGTGCAAAATTCTCTCTACGTTTTCGATAACGATGATAGCATCGTCCACGACGATGCCGATGGCTAGGATTAAACCGAAAAGCGTAATAAGGTTGATCGAAAATCCCATAATATAAAATCCCGCAAACGTCCCGATAATAGAAACCGGCACCGCAAGCATCGGAATAATCGTAGCGCGAACGCTTTTTAAGAAGAAATACATAACGATCATAACCAAAACCAGCGCTTCGATAAAGGTTTTTGCAACCTCTTCAATCGAGACTTCTACGAAGGTAGTCGTATCGTACGCGACTACGTGTTTAAGGCCGGCCGGATAGCTTACAGCTAGCTCGTCAAGCCTTTTTGAAACTAGCTTCGCGGTCTCTAACGCATTGGCGTCGTTTTGTAAAAACACCATCAAAGGCGCCATACGCTCGTTATTTAAAAAGCCGTTAAACGAGTAGCTGCGAGAGCCTATCTCAATGTCCGCGACGTCTTTTAGCTTTAAAAGAGAACCGTCGTTTTTAGCTTTTAAAATGATGTTTTCAAACTGCTTAACGTCGGTAAATCGTCCGTCGGCTTTTATCGAATAAACGTAAGGATTTTTTGCGTCTTGCATCGGTTGTTCGCCGATTTTGCCCGCGGCGTACTGGCTATTTTGCGTAGAAACCGCGCTTAAAATTTCCGGGATACTTAGATTAAATTTAGAAATTTCGTCCGGTTTTAGCCAAATTCTCATCGCGTAGTCTTGATTGCCGATTACGTTTACGTCGCCTACGCCTTTTACGCGCTTGATCTCGTCGGCTACGTTTAATAGCACGTAGTTCGCGAGCTCTTGCTTGCTCATGCTAGGATCTTCGCTTGTAAAGGCGACTACTTCTAGGATCGAGCTGCTGCGCTCTCTGACTATGACGCCCGTTTGTTGAACGGCGCTCGGCAAGCGAGAAAGCGCGGCTTGGACGCGGTTATTTACGTCGATCGTAGCTTGCTTCGCGCTGTATCCGATATTAAAAAATACGTTTAGGCTCATCATGCCGCTGGAGCTCGACGTACTTTGGATATAAATCATTCCCTCCACGCCGTTAATCTCGTCTTCGAGAATGGTAGCTACCGTATTTGCTATCGTCTGAGCGTCCGCGCCCGTGTATGTCGCGCTTACGCTAACCTGCGGCGGCGTGAGCTTGGGGTACTCCTCGACGGGAAGCCCTCGCATCGCCATAAGCCCGCCGATAACGATAATAATCGAAACGACGGTGGCGAAAATCGGGCGATTGATAAAAAATTTAGAAAACATTATTTGCTCTCCCCGCTCGCGGTTTTATTGCTTTCGTCAGGCTGCACCGGCGCGCCGACTCCTATTTTCTTGAAGTTATTTAAGATAATCACGTCGCCCTCGTCTAGCCCTTCGCTCACGTAAGCCTCGGTTACGGTTTGATAGACGATTTTTACGCTTTTTTTCGTAACTTTTCCGTCTTTTATCACGTAAACGTAAGGGCTAACCGTATCTTGAAGCACGGCTATTTGCGGAATTTTGAAGCTATTTTTTTGAATAAAACCGTCCATTTGAATTCTACCGAAAACGCCCGGAAGCAGCTCGCCGCCTTTGTTTTCAAACTCGGCCTTTGCTAAAACGCTTCCCGAGCTCGTATCCACGGTGCTATCTATAAATTTTACCTTGCCTTTATACTCTTTGCCGTTTAGCTGCAAAACCGCCTCTTCGTTTATCTGCGCCCAAGTGCCGCCGGCTAAATTTTGAGCCCTATTTAGGCTATCTACGTCCGAAATATAAAATCTAACGTCGATCGGATCGATTTTGGTTAGGCGCACCAGCTCCGTAGAGCCCGCCGCTACGTACGCGCCCACATCTATTAAATTTTCGCCGACTACGCCGCTAAACGGAGCCGTGACGTTCGTATATTCAAGGTCTAGCTTTGCGCTTTTAGCCGACGCTTGCGCGCTTTTTAGCGTAGCTTCGGCGGTCTCGTAGCTAGCTAGCGCGGAGTCGTATTCTTTTTGCGAAACGGCTTTTTGCTTAAATAAATTTTTGACGCGCTCCAATTCGCTTTTCGCGTTTTTTAAATTCGCCTGCGACTGCGCGATGCTAGCTTCTAGCGCTTCATACGAGGCGCGGTATTTTTCGGGGTCTATAACAAATAGTATTTGACCTTGTTTGACCCTATCGCCCGCTTTAAAATTTTGCTTTAAAAGCGTACCCGAAACTTTGGGCTTAATCACCACGTCTTGCTCGCTTTGCACGCGCGCGGGGTAATTAAAACTCATAGCGTAATCGCCTTTTTTGGCTACCGTCACGTCTACTTTCGCCGGCGGCATCTGCCTAGGGGCGCCGGCCGCCGCGTTCGCGCTATCTTTTTTAAATAAATCGCAGCCCGTAATTAATAAAGCCGCAGCCAGAGCAAGCGATAAATTCGTAAGCTTACCTTTCATAAATTTCTCCTTTTCGTATTTGTATCAGTTTAGTAATAAATATTACATAAAAATAGAGCGGGATTATAACTTCCGTCCGTAAATAAGTCAAATTTATTTGCAAATTCCGTGCAGGAAAATATCCGCGCTTTGCCTTGCCAGCTCCTCTTTTTCTTTCTTGCTAAATTTTATATCCTGCCCCAAAATTATCGCCCTTAAATGAAACGGTTCGCGGACTAACGCGCAAAATTTAAAGACCAATTTTTCTCTGTCGTAGTCTTTTATGTGCGCGGAAATTTCGGCTTTGTTTAGATAATTAATCAAAATCCCGCACATTTTAGACCCGACGTTTTCTTCGAAATACTCGCCTAATTTTTTATTTTTATAGCACTCGCTAATCACCAGTCTAGTAAGCGCCAAAGCGCGCGGCTTGCAAAAAACTTCAAAATAATTTAACGCAAAATCATAAAACATCTGCTCTAAATTTTCAGCCGTTTTTAGATTCATCTTCTCGTCTAGTTCTGCGAAAAATTCGTTAAAATTTTGCTCCATTATCGACGCGAAAAGCCCCTCTTTGTTCGTAAAAAATTTATAAATGCTAGCAAGCGAGCCGCCGCCTTTTGCGACGATATCGTTTAGGCTCGTTTTTTCAAAGCCGTTTTTTAAAAATAGCTCCAAACCAGCGTTCATAACGGAGTCGTATCTGCTTTTGCCTTTTTCCGAAATTTTCATAAATTTTCCTCTAAATTTTATGCGCATTGTAGCGCAAATTTACTCTTAAAAGGCAAACACGCTTTGCCTAATCACGCTTATTTTTTCTCTATCGTCCACGGCGTAAGCGCGAATTTTAATATCCGCCCGCCCGCTTTTTCGTCCGATAAAATTTTCGCGCGCGGCTTTTAGCGTTACGACTACGCGCTGTTTTGCGCCGCTTGCTATTAAAATAGGCTTAACCGGACGCGAAATCTTTATATTTCCGCCCTCCACGTCGAAGTAAAATTCGTGCGCCTCGCTATCGGTGTTTTGAAATAAAAATACGTACGAATTTTCGATCTCGCCCGCCTTATTTACCGAGTAAAGCTCGCTGGTTCGGTTAATATTTAAAAGCATATTTTCCTTTTTGCCGCTCATTAACGCAAGCGCCGTTAGGGCTACCGCTAAAATCGCGGCGTAAGCGGCGGTGCGAAAACGTAAGAATTTTACCTTTTTGCGTGTTTTGCGCGAATTTTCGCTAGTCCAGCCAATAAGCGACGGTAAGCTAAATTTCGCCATCGTTTTAGCGCATGCGTCGGCGCATTCTAGGCAGTTTATACATTCAAGCTGCATGCCCTTTCTAATGTCTATATGCGTCGGGCAGATTCTCACGCAAGCTTCGCAACCCACGCATTGCTCGGCGTCGCTTACGGGCTTTGAGACCGGCTTTTTACCGAGGCTTACGCCGTTTTCGTAAATTTTGCCGCCCCTGCTTTCGTCGTAAATTACTTGAATCGTGTCATTATCGAACATCACCGACTGCACTCTTGCGTAAGGGCAGATATAAACGCAAAAATTTTCGGCTAAAAAGCAGACGTCGTAAATTAGCCAAAGCGCGATACAGGCGAGAAAAGATAGTAAAATTTTATGCTCGGCGGGGCTTTTTAAGTAGCTAAAAAAATCCTCCGGCGGCACGAAATACCACATAAAATTACAAGCGATAAAAAGCGATAACGCCGACCAGATCGCTACTCCCGCCGCGCGCCGTAAAAACGAGCCTTGCGGCGCTTTTTGCTTATTTTGGGAATTTTTAAAAATTTTTAA
>NZ_CAJPMA010000041.1 GCF_905371695.1 uncultured Campylobacter sp.
GGGCTATGGGTACGTCCGCCGGCACGTCGTCGTTTGCTCGGGCTACGCGCAGTGTTTCCGCGAGGACGCGTATAACGCGCGAATGGGCGAGATAGACCTATCACGCGTGACGTTTTCGGACGCGATCGTAGAGGAATGGGACGATAAAGAGCTTTTTGATAAAATAAAACTTAAACAAACTATCGTAAATCCAAAGGACGTTTGATGAAAATTTATAAAAATTTAGCCGTTTTTTGTTTGGTAGCGGCGATTTTAACCGGTTGCGATGACGAAAAGGCGCCCGTAGCCCGAGCAAACGACGACGTGCCGGCGGACGTACCCATAGCCCAAATAGACGCGAACGTCACGATAGACGAGTCGCTCCCGCCCGAGCCCGCAATCGAAGGCGAGCGAAAGTGAACCGAAATTTAGTGCGAAAGGGCGCGCGATGAACGAGCACCTGGCGGGACTTTACGCCTACGCATCGCCTTATCACTCAGGTTTTGCGGCTGCTTTGCTCGCGCTTTGCGCGCTTTATTTAGCGCTGACGCAGTTAGGCGTCGGCGGCAAGGGCTACGTCCTGCGGATTCGCTATTTTTTGCCGATTTATCACGGAGCGCTCGCGTGCGCGGCGATGAGCGGGCTTGTTATGCTTGCCGCGCTTAATTATTCGTTAAATTTTAGGACGACCGCGATGATCGCGGCGCTTATTTTGCTAATCGCGACTAGCGCGGCGGGTTTTAAACGGCTTAAACGCTACGCTCGCGCGGACGAGCTTGCGAAATTTAAGAAATTCGCGCTAATTAAAGGCGCGTTCGACGTTTTTTTAATAATCTTAGCGAGCGCACTATGAAATTTCTATACGACGCTCGCGCGGGCGGAGAAAATTTAGAGATCGTAAACGAAGCGTTTTTGCACTTAAAAGCGCGCAGGGTTCGCGCGGGCGAGCGTATAAGCGCGCGAAATTTAAAAGACGGCAAAGACTACCTTTACGAGATTACGGATTTAAGTAGAAAAAGCGCGAATTTAAATCTGGTTTTTACTAGTCCCGCGCCCGCCGAGGATTATGCGCTAACGCTGGGCTGGGCGGTAGTGGAGCCTAAAACTATCGAAAAAACGTTGCCTTTTTTAAACGAGCTAGGCGTAGGCAAGCTGGCTTTCGTTTACACCAAATTTTCGCAGGCTAATTTTAAGCTAGATTCGGCTAGATTTGAATATTTATGCGCGCTTTCTTGCGAGCAGTGCGGACGCGGGCGACTAATGGAGTTTGAAATTTATAAAAATTTGGACGATTTTTTAAACGCTTATCCGAACGCGGCGGCGGTAAATTTCGGCGGCGAAAATTTGGCGGGTTTTAAAGGCGAGACGCTAATAATCGGTCCCGAAGGCGGATTTACGCCCGAGGAAATTCGTAAATTTCGTAAAATTTATGCATTAGGGGCTAAAAATATCTTAAAATCGCAAACCGCAATCACGGGCGTAGCAAGTAAAATTTTGCTATAAAATTTAGTTTTAAGCTTTTTGTATGTATAATCCGAGATTCTAACAACCCAAAAGGAAAAATTATGAGAAAAGACATTCATCCCGAATACGTCGATTGCACCGTAACTTGCGCTTGCGGCAATACCTTTACGACGAAGTCTAACAAAAACGAAATCAGGGTCGATATTTGCAGTAAATGCCATCCGTTTTTTACCGGAAGCGAAAAGATCGTAGACAGCGCGGGTCGCGTCGAGAAATTTAAGAAAAAATACGCCCTAAACTAATCCCTTGCTCTATTTCGTTCCTACTCCCATAGGAAATTTAGAGGATATTTCGCTCCGCGCGCTTAAAATTTTGCGCGAGTGCGAGATTATCCTCTGCGAAGATACCAGAGTCGCGAAATCGCTCGTAAATCTGCTAAACGAGCGTTTCGACGCGAAAATTATCGCTAAAAATTTCATCTCGTTCCACACGCATAACGAAGCTAAATTTTTTGAAAATTTAAAACCGGCTTTCTTTGACGCGAACGTCGCTTTTATGAGCGATGCGGGGATGCCAGGAATCAGCGATCCGGGCGTTTCGTTAGTAAGATACGCGCAAAATTTCGGCGTAAAATACGAAATTTTAAGCGGGGCAAATGCCGCGCTTTTGGGCGTCGTAGCTAGCGGACTTTGCGATAAAGAGTTCGTATTTTTAGGCTTTTTGCCAAACACCGGCAAACAGCGCGCTCAGGCGCTGCAAAATGCGCTAAATTTAGCCTATCCGTGCGTGATTTACGAAAGTCCAAAAAGAATTTTAAGCCTTATAGAGTCGATCGCGAAATCTACTCCCGATCGCGAAATTTTTGCTATTAAAGAGGCGACTAAGAAATTCGAAACTAAATTTAAAGCTCCCGCGAGCGAGGCCGTTAAAATTTTAAAAAGCGCGAATTTAAGCGGCGAGTGGTGCTTAGTTATCGATAAAAGTCCCGAAAAAACGCTAGAAGCCATCAGCGAGCAAGATATAAAAGAACTGGAAATCGCGCCTAAAATCAAAGCCAAACTGCTAAGTAAAATCACCGGACGAGAAGTCAAAAAAATCTACGAAGAGCTCGCAAAATAAGTATAAATTTACTCGATTTTGGGTATTATCGAGCCCATGATAATTTACGGAAAACAGCTATTTTTACACGTTTTAGAGAATCGCCCGCAGGATTTTGAGGAAATTTATCTGGCAAAAGAGTGCGATAAGCGGCTATTCTCGCGCATTTGCGGCACGGGCGCTAAAATTTTACGCACGGATAATCAAAAAGCTCAGGCGCTCGCCAGGGGCGGAAACCATCAAGGTTTTTTAGCGCGCGTCAAAGATTACGAATTCGCTCAAATTTCGCAGATGAAAAAGCTAAATTTTATCGCCGTTCTTTACGGGGTGAGCGACGTCGGAAACATCGGCGCGATCGCTAGAAGCGCCTATGCGCTGGGCTGCGAGGGGCTCATCGTCGTTGCAAAAAGCTTAAACGCCGAGGGCATACTGCGAGCCAGCAGCGGAGCGGCGTACGAGCTGCCTATCGCGCTCGCGCGGGACGGACTCGGCTTAATAAACGAGTTAAAACAGATAGGGTTTAAAATTTACGCGACCGCAAACGGCGGTAAAGACGTGCATGAGATGAGATTTCGCGGGCCCGTCGCGCTGGTTTTAGGCAGCGAGGGCGAGGGTATACCGCAAAAAGCGCTGGCAAAATGCGACGAGTGCGTCGGTATAAAACTACGAAAAGGCTGGGATTCGCTGAACGTGAGCGCGGCCTTTGCTATAATTTGCGATAGGATTATAAATGAACGAGCTTGAAAATTTAAGGCAAATCGGACTAAAAGAGGTCGCGCGCAAGACGCACATCGAGCCTGAATACCTAAACTACATAATCGACAAAAATTACGAAAAACTCACGCGTTTTAACGCCAAAGGTTACATTAAAATTTTACAGCGCGAATACGAACTGGACCTTTCGGAGTGGCTAGCCGGATACGATGCGTTTTTGGCCGAGCACGAGGTCGGTAGCGGCGCTAAAATGCGCGTTAGCCCGAAATTTTCGTCGTTCAACGACGAGAGCCGCGAGCGAGGTTCTAGCGGGCTGGGGCAGCTATTTTGGCTAATAGCCCTGCTTGCCGTCGGTGCGGCGGCTTATTATTCGGGCGCGCTGCAATACCTGCAAAACCTGACTAACCTTTTAGACGACGAGAACCAAAGCGCCACTTACTCTACCGCGCCGTCCGTAAATGAGGCACAGAGAAATATAATCGAAGCGAACGTGGCGATAAGCCAAAATTTACCCGAGGTAAAAGAGAAAAATTTAAGCGAGGAAAGCTCAAATGTGGCGCCTCAAATAACGCAAAGCGTGCAGGCGCAAATTTTACCGTCCGCTCAAAGCGCGGAGATTATCGGGTCTCAGCCCGTCGCGCAAGATCAAAACGCGGGCACTCAAACTCAGGCGTTAGAGCGCCTAACTACCGCCGTTACCGAGCCTAAGGATAAAAACGAAACCGCCGCGATTTTAGGCGATAGGGCCGTCATTACGCCAAAGCAGCGCGTATGGATAGGCGTGATAAACCTACAAACCGGCAAAAAGACTTCTTACGACTCCAATTCACCCGTTACGATCGACCTTAGCAAGCGTCAGCTAGTCGCTTGCGGTAACGGTAACGTCGAGCTAAAAGTGGGCGATAAAATTAGCAAATTCGACGGCGGCAAAACGGCTAGATTTTTGGTAGAAAACGGCGCGATTAAGCAGATTAGCTTCGAGCAGTTTGTCGAGATAAACAAAGGCAAGTCGTGGTAAAATTTAAGGCGGTATTAACGGTCGCGGCGCTGTTTTGCGCTCAAATTTTAGCGGCCGACGCGGTAAATTCAGGCGCCGCGCTTAGCCGAAATTTCGCGCGCGCAAGCGAAGTTTTAAGCGGGCAAAATTTAAGCTCCAAAAATAGGCTAGACGTCGCAAAAATAGTTCAAATTTTAAAGCAAAACGCTCTTTTTGATACCGTTTCGTTTAGCTCGCCTACGCTAAATTTAAAATTTAAAACCGCCGCGCAAACGCCGACCGCGCTTTTTATTAAGGGCGTAAATTTAAGCCTAAAAACGCTCGGAGCGCAAATGCTTAGAGTAAGCGAAGTAGGTAATTTCGAGCCTAAAATTTACGGCGGCATCGTAGCTAAAAACGGCGGCATCGATCCCGTTTCGCTTGCAAACGCGTTTAGCGCAAACGGCGTTTTTATAACGGAAATTTCGCGCGAGAGCGGCGCACTGGCGGTTACGCTAGATTTTACGGAGGCGAATTTAGCGGGCGAGCAAAATACGGCGGCGAGTTTTGACACACCGATACCGCTTTCTAAATCAAGCTCGCCTTATTTTATAAATTTAAACGGCGCTAAATCGTTGCAAATCTCGTCTAACGAGCAGAATTCGTGGATGCCGCAAATTTTCGTTTACGATAAAAATTTAGTCCAAATAGCGAAATTCGAGGAAACCGAAGTAAAAAACGAATTTACTTCTGAGTTGCCGACGGGCGCAAAATACGCGATAATCGGCGATAGCGTCGATATGGGCAATATAAAAAACGAGCTCGTAATAAAGCTTGCGAAGTAAGGGGGAAATATGTTTGACGAGATTAGATTTAATACGATTGAAAGGCTTCCAAACTACGTATTTGCCGAGGTAAATGCTATAAAAATGGCCGCGCGCCGAGCGGGCGAGGATATCATCGACTTTTCCATGGGAAACCCGGAGGGTCGCACTCCTCAGCACATCGTCGATAAACTCTGCGAAAGCGCGCAAAAAGACAAGACTCATGGCTATTCGGCAAGCGCTGGCATCTACAAACTCCGTCTAGCCATCTGCAACTGGTATAAGCGCAAATACGGCGTAAATTTAGACCCAGATACCGAGGCCGTCGCCGTTATGGGCAGCAAAGAGGGCTTCGTGCATCTAGCTCAAGCGATAGTAAATCCGGGCGACGTAGCCGTTGTGCCGGATCCCGCATACCCGATACACACGCAGGCGTTTTTATTCGCCGGCGGTAGCGTGGCGAAAATGCCGCTAAAATACAACGATAAATTTGAGCTTGACGAAAATAAATTTTTCGAAGACCTGCTTCACACTATCCGCTCAAGCTCGCCGAAACCTAAATACGTCGTCGTAAATTTCCCGCACAATCCAACTACCGTAACCGTGCAAAAGAGTTTCTACGAGCGGCTAGTGGCGATGAGTAAACAAGAGCGCTTTTACGTGATCTCAGACATCGCTTACGCAGACCTTACTTTTGACGGATACAAAACGCCTAGCATATTTGAAGTAGAAGGCGCAAAAGACGTCGCCGTTGAGTGCTATACGCTATCAAAAAGCTACAATATGGCGGGCTGGCGCGTCGGATTTTTATGCGGAAACAAGCGCCTTTGCGCCGCTCTTAAAAAGATAAAATCATGGGTTGATTACGGTATGTTTACCCCGATCCAAGTCTCAGCAACCGTCGCGCTAGACGGCGATCAAAGCTGCGTCGAGGACATCCGTCAAATTTACGAAAAACGCCGCGACGTGATGCTAGAAGCCTTTGCAAGCGCAGGCTGGGAGATGCATAAGCCAAGCGCCAGTATGTTTATCTGGGCGAAAATCCCGCCACAAGTCGGGAACATCGGCAGCCTCGAGTTTTCCAAACAGCTGCTTACTAAAGCAAGCGTTGCGGTGAGCCCGGGAATCGGCTTTGGCGAGGGCGGAAACGACTACGTGCGCCTCGCTCTCATCGAGAACGAAAATCGTATCCGCCAAGCGGCGCGAAACGTCAAAAAATATCTGAAAGAATTTGCATGAATATAGCCATTTTAGGCGTCGGCACGGTCGGAGAAGCCGTAGCTAAAATTTTACTCCAAAACAAAAAACTAATCACAGCAAGATGCGGCGAAGAGATAGTTCCGGTTATCGGCGTCGTTAGAAATTTAAACAAAAAAAGAGACGTCGCCATCCCACTCACGGACGACATCAATAGCGTCATAAAGCGCGAGGATATCGATGTTTTCGTCGAGCTTATGGGCGGCGTCGAGGAGCCTTTTAGGGTCGTTAGCAAAATTTTAGAGCGCAAAAAAGCCGTCGTAACGGCAAACAAGGCGCTACTAGCCTATCACCGCTACGCCTTGCAAAATTTGGCTCAGAACACGCCCTTTGGCTTCGAGGCTAGCGTCGCGGGCGGCATACCTATCATCAGAGCTCTTCGCGAGGGCCTTAGCGCAAACCACATCCTAAGTATCAACGGGATTTTAAACGGCACGAGCAACTACATCTTAACCTCGATGATGAGCAAGGGGTCAAATTTCGCGGACGCTCTAAAAAAAGCCCAGGAGCTAGGATATGCCGAGGCCGATCCGACATTTGACGTCGGAGGCTTTGATGCGGCGCACAAGCTACTGATCCTAGCCAGCATCGCATACGGCGTGCACGGCAACCCCGAAGACATCCTGATAGAAGGCATCGAAGGCATCACGCCCGAGGATATATTTTTCGCCAACGACTTCGAGTACGTTATCAAGCTACTAGCCATCGCCAAAAAAACCGGCGACAAGGTCGAGCTGCGCGTACATCCGGCGCTAGTACCCAAAGATAAAATGATAGCTAAAACAGACGGCGTGACAAACGCCGTGAGCGTAGTGGGCGACGCGGTCGGAGAGACGATGTTTTACGGTCCGGGCGCTGGCGGTCCGGCGACGGCAAGCTCAGTCATCAGCGACCTCATCGACATCGCCAGAGACGGCAAATCTCCGATGCTAGGCTACAAGGCGCCGTTTGAGCTAAATGCGCTTGAGCTTTTAGATCCGAGCGAAATTCGCACGAAGTACTATTTTAGGCTTAGAGTCGAGGACAAAGTCGGCGTGCTGGCTAAAATCACGAATTTGATGAGCGAAAACAACCTCTCCATCGATAGTTTGCTACAAAAACCGAAGGACGAAAGTCCGTATGCGACGCTATTTTTCACGACGCACACGAGCGTAGAAAAGGACGTGAGGCGCACTATGGAAATTTTACAAGAGCAAGAGTTTGTAAAAGAAAAGGCTTTTATGATGAGGATAGAAGAGTAAAATTTGGGACTTAGGGCGTATCTTTTCGGCAAAAGCTCGGAGGATCTGGCTTGCGAGTTTTTGCTAAAAAACGGCTGCGAGATACTCGCTAGAAATTTTAGCTCTAAATTCGGCGAGATCGACGTCATCGCTAAAAAAGACGGCATCTTGCGCTTCGTCGAAATCAAAGCTACGCAGGGCGACTACGAGGCAGAGTATCGCCTCACGCCCGCTAAATAAAATTTTAAAAACTATCGACTTTTATCTGCTACAAAACGGCGCTAACGCCGATTTTCAGGTCGATTTGATCGCGATAAAAAAGAGCGAGATAAAGTGGATAGAAAATATTAGTTTGTAAAAATTCTTATTTAGCTAAAATTTAAATACTTTCGTGTATAATTACGACTATCTTTAAAAAGGAGAATAAAATGGGAAAATACATAGAACTAACGACTGCGAATTTCGACGTCGCCAAAGAGGGCGTTGCGCTAGTAGATTTTTGGGCGCCTTGGTGCGGACCTTGCCGTATGCTTGCTCCGGTCATCGACGAGCTAGCTGAGGAGTTTGAGGGCAAAGCTAAAATTTGCAAAGTAAACACCGACGAGGTGCAAGACCTAGCCGTAGAATTCGGCATCCGCTCGATCCCTACGATTTTGTTTTTCAAAAACGGAGAGCTAGTCGATCAGCTAGTAGGCGCGCAATCCAAGCAAGTCCTATCCGATAAGCTAAATTCGCTGCTTTAATGGCGCTAAAAAATCGGGGAAGCTTGCTTCCCCTAACGTACGTTTTCGCTTCGTTTATCGGTGCAGCGCTGGTAGCAGGCGTATTTGCTTACAATAATTACAGATTTTCGCAGTATAAATTCGTAAATTTTAACGAGCTGGTTTTTTACGAGCAGGCTCAAATTTTTGCGCCGCAAGACGATAAATTTTTACTCGTGGTTTTTAGCTCCAACCAATCAAACTGGAGAGAAATTTTAAAAACTTCGACTAAGGATTTAAAAATCGTCGCCGTGGACTTGCTCCAAAAACGCGCGCCCAGCGAGGGAAATATAAATTTCGTCGCTTCGGATATAAATACGATTTTAAAGCTGATGCACGTCCTAAATATCACGTCTTTGCCCGCTAGCGTGGAGCTAAAGGCGCAAAAGGGCGGCATTTATAAACAAGATTCGAAAATAAATAAAATTTAAAGGAAAAAATATGTTAGATTTAGCGATCATCGGAGGCGGTCCTGCAGGACTTAGCGCGGGACTTTACACCACTCGCGGCGGACTAAAAAACGTCGTAATGTTTGAAAAAGGCATGCCCGGCGGCCAGATTACGAGCAGCTCCGAGATAGAAAACTATCCGGGCCAAAAAGCGCCGGGCGAGAGCGGCATCGACTTCATGAGTACGTGGGTCGCGCAGTGCACGCATTTTGGACTAAAGCATGAGATGGCGGGCGTTGAGCGCGTGGTAAAAAATTCAGACGGCAGCTTCACGGTCAAGCTTGAAGGCGGCAAAGAAGAGCACGCCAAAGCAGTCATCGTAGCCACAGGCTCCACTCCGCGCCGCGCGGGCTTTGCGGGCGAGGACGAGTTTTTCGGCAGAGGCGTGAGCACCTGCGCAACCTGCGACGGATTTTTCTATAAAAACAAAGAAGTAGCTGTCCTAGGCGGCGGCGACACGGCGATCGAGGAGGCCTTATATCTAGCTAACATCTGCTCGCGCGTCTACATCATCCACCGCAGAGACGAGTTTCGCGCCGCTCCGGTGACGCTAGAAAAGGCTCGCGCTAACGCCAAGATCGAGTTTATCACTAGCGCCACGATCAAGCAAGCTTACGGTGACAAAGCAGGTCTTGCAGGCCTCATCATAAACACGAAAGATGGCGAGCGCGACCTAAAAGTGCCGGGCATTTTCGTATTCGTCGGACTTAACGTAAACAACGACGTCCTTCGCCAAGAAAACGGCGAATTCGTATGCCAGACCGAGGACGGCGGCCATGTTAGCGTCGATCTAAAAATGCAAACTAGCGTGCCTGGGCTATTTGCCGCGGGCGACATCAGAAAAGACGCGCCAAAACAAGTCATCGTGGCCGCGGGAGACGGCGCCGTAGCAGCCCTTAGCGCGCTTAGCTATATCGAGAGCTTACACTAATTAATCGCGTAAATTTTGCGCGCCGCTTTTAAGCGCGTGTCGCGCGAAATTTAGATTTTACTTTTTATCTTGAAATTGCCGGTTCTCGCCCAGCGCGAGCCGGCTCCCTTCTATCGTTTTACAAATTTTGCCCGAATTCGCCTCTTTTGAAGTGAAAATTTTATAGCGCCCGTAAATCTGTATCGCTATTTCCGCGAACGTAAATTTTACCCGTAAAAGCTGTTAATAAAAGGGCTCTTCGGCTATAAAATTTAGCGTTTTAAACTCTAAAAATTTTCGTTAATTATAGGGGTTTAGGGCGTTATTAAATTCTTTTTTACCCTAAATTTCATATAATAGGGCTAAATTTTAAGGGGCGGAAAATGATAAAAATCGGCGTTCACGGCGCTAGCGGTAAGATGGGGCGCGAGATTATCGCATGTCTAAAAGACGTTCAAAACGCGACGCTTAGCGCGGCTTACGCGTTAGACGAGATAGATTTCGCGCTGCCAAGCGGCGCTATATTTACGAATAAATTCGAGGAATTATTCGTAAATAGCGACGTCGTAATCGATTTTACGATTAAACAAGGCGCGATAAATCTCATAAACTACGCGCGCACCGACCCTAAGCCGCTAGTCATAGGTACCACGGGACTAGGGCAAGAGGGCATGGCGTTAGTAGCGCAGGCGGCAAACGCGATGCCGGTACTACAAGCTACGAATATGAGCCTAGGCGTAGCGGTGCTAAATAAGCTCGCTGCTATTGCGGCAAAGGCTCTGCGCGAGTTTGACGTCGAGATCGTCGAGCAGCATCACAGGCATAAAAAGGACGCTCCGAGCGGTACCGCGCTAACGCTTGCCGAGCGTATCGCCGATGCGCGCGGGCTAAATTTAAGCGAAGCGATGACGTGCGGGCGCGAGGGGCTGATCGGCGCTAGACCCAAAGACGAAATCGCGGTGTTTGCGATGCGAGGCGGCGACGTGGTCGGCAGGCATACGGCGGGCTTTTACAACGACGGCGAATTTATCGAGCTAAGCCATACGGCCACTAGCCGCGCAACCTTCGCCAAGGGCGCGATAAAAGCGGCGATGTGGCTAGTAGGGCAGCCTAGCGGGCTTTATAAGATCGAAGACTGCTTGGGGCTTTAAAATTTAAGGCTTATCTCGCGGGTACCTTTGAAAGAGCTTGAAAATTTCGAGACTGCGGCAGACTATGCGTCTAGCCTTACTCGAAATTCGTCCGAAACTTTCCGCGATATTGCGCTTTGTATTTTGCGCTTAAAATTTAGGTAAAATTTCAAAATTTAGGCAATTTAATTATAGCGGAGTAAGTACCGTGAGGCGAGCTATTTAGAAAAAGGAAAAATTAATGTGTGCGATAGTCGGTATAATCAATTCCAAAGACGCTGCTAGAACCGCGTATTACGCGCTGTTTGCGATGCAGCATAGAGGTCAAGAGTCAAGCGGTATCAGCGCGAACGATAACGGCGAAATTCGCACGATCAAAAATCGCGGACTAGTGACTGAGGTATTTAAAAAAAGCAGTTTTGAAGTGCTAAAAGGCGATATGGCGATCGGGCATAACCGCTATTCGACCGCCGGCAGCGACAGTATTTTAGACGCGCAGCCCGTCACCGCAAATTACGCGCTAGGTCAAGTAGCCGTCGCGCATAACGGCAACCTCGTAAATAAAGACGAGATACGCCGCGAGCTAATCGAAAACGGCGCGATATTTCAAAGCAATATGGACACCGAAAATATCATCCATCTAATCGCGCAAAATCATAGCGCGCATCTGCAAGAGCGTATCGTCTACGCGCTTAGCAAGATCGTGGGCGCTTATTGTTTGCTGATCCAGTCGCGCCATAAGATCTTTGCGATCCGCGACCGCTGGGGCGTTAGGCCGCTGAGTCTAGGACGGCTAAAAGACGGCGGCTATATCGTAGCTAGCGAGACTTGCGCGTTTGATCTCGTGGGCGCGGAGTTTATTAGAGATGTGCGCGCGGGCGAGATGATAGTCTTCGAGCACGGAAAAGACGAGTTTGAGAGTATTCAGCTTTTTGAGCCCGACGATAGAATTTGTGCGTTTGAATACATCTACTTTGCGCGTCCCGATAGCGTAATAGACGGTAAAAACGTCTATGAAGTGCGTAAAAAAATGGGCGCCGCGCTCGCGCGCAAAAGCAGCGTAAAGGCCGATTTCGTCGTGCCTGTCCCAGATAGCGGCGTGCCTGCCGCGCTGGGCTACGCGCAGGCTAGCGGACTGCCTTTTGAGGCGGCGATCACGAGAAACCACTACGTAGGCCGTACCTTTATCGAGCCGACGCAAGAGATGCGAAATTTAAAGGTTAAGCTCAAACTAAATCCGATGAGCGCCCTGCTAAAAGACAAAAGCGTGGTCGTCGTAGACGACAGTATAGTGCGCGGTACTACGAGTAAAAAAATAGTCGAGCTGCTCCGCCATGCCGGCGCGCGCGAGATACACTTTCGCGTAGCGTGTCCGGAGCTAAAATTTCCCGAGCGCTACGGCATCGATACGCCTAGCTTCGCCGAGTTAATTAGCGCCAATAAAACGCCTGAACAAGTGTGCGAGTATATCGGCGCGGATAGCTTGGAGTTTTTAAGCCTAGACGAGCTAACGGCGGCTATCGGCGACGAGCGCAGATACTCGCTCGTAAGCTTCGACGGAGATTATTTTATTAAATGAGCGCGCGAAATTTCGCAAAATTCGCCATTTTTGCGGCGCTTACGGCGATTTTAGGCGGGTGCGCGGCAAAGAGAGACTTTAACGCGCCTAGAAGCGAGCTTACGTGGACGCCTTATATAGAAAACGACGGCAGACGCGAAGAGATCGGCTTTCTAAAATCTAGCGGCGATAAAAATTCTAGCGTTACGGGCGCGGCGTTTATCAAAAGCGGCGCTAGCTACGTAAAGTTGGGCGATTTGCGACAAATGGCGCATAAAACTAGCAATATCGCGATCGATCTTGCTAGCGGCGCGCAGATCGACGTATCGTCGGGCGGCGGGAAAAATCTACTAAAATCGGCGCAGGCGCTAAAATTTTACGAATTTAAAGAGGGGCGCATCGAGAGTATCGTCTACCGTACGGACGGCGTAAAATCGCTATGCGCGGCGTTTTTGGGCGGCGAAGAGATAGAAACTAGAAGCGCTACGAATTATTATCTGCTTGAAGGCGGGTTTTTTACGACGATATTACAAACCAAGACGCTTGCGCAAAAGGGCGCCAATATCGTGCTACAAGAGTTTATTTACGAGATCGCTGACGCCGAAGAGCTTGAAAAGACGCGAAAATTTACGGCTAACGGCGGCGCGCAAAATTTGATAAGTGGCGATATTAAAAAGCAAGGTAGGTTGCTTTTCGTGCTTTGCAATATGTAAATTTTATGGCAAAGGATGAAAATTCGCCGAGTAAATTTCAGCTAAATTTGCGCCGAAATTTTGCGGATAAATTCGGCGCGAATTCGCGCATATTCGTCCTAGGTTAGCTTCTTTTAAAAAGCTCGTGTACGTCGTGCGGTTTGGTTTCGTTTTCTGGAATATCGAAAAATACGGCTTTTTGGAAGTTAAACATCCCCGCTATTATGTTTGACGGAAACATTTGCACCGCGTTGTTATACATCTCTACGGCGGCGTTATAAGTGCGACGCGCCGCTGAAATTTGCTCCTCGATCTCGTTTAGCGTCTGCTGTAAATTTAGGATATTTTCGTTTGCTTTTAGCTCGGGATATGCTTCAAGCGCGACGTTGAGGTTTGGCATCAGGCTTGAAATTTGCGAGTTAAGTCCGAATTTTTGCGCTTGCGTCGATGCGCTTTGCGCTTGCGAGCGAAGCGCCGTAACTCGCTCTAAAAGATCGCGCTCGTGCGTCATGTATTGTTTGACGGCAGCCACAAGATTAGGCAGTAGGTCGTAGCGGCGTTTTAGCTGCGTATCTACGCTTGATTCGATTGATTCGACTTGGTTGCGCTTAGCGATTAGGGAGTTGTAAATGCCTATTAGCCAGAGCGCGACGACGACGATAACGGCTAGTAAAATCCAAAATACGGTCATACTTTTTCCTTAAAATTTAGTAGATTTCGGCGCTAGTATAGCTAAATTCGATTTAAATTTCGGCGCTAAAAACTAAAATTAAAGCGTAAAATTTATGGCTAAATTTGTAGGCTTTGGTTGCGTCCGTTTAAAGAGGTATTTTCGTGTCCGCGTTTAGATTCGTCTCTCTACGCCAAAGCGGGTCGCAAAAGGTGTTTGCGCATCTGCGCTGCAAGAGTTATATTAGCCTTGTATATCGTGCGGCGGTAGAGCGCGACGAAGCGAGTTGAGCGGTGAGCTATGATGGATGAGGCGGATTGGCCTCGTGATGTAGTTTGCTTTTTACCCGGCGCTGCTTAAATTTACGGGAATCGCCGGTATCGTTAGGGTTGCTTTATAATGGTAATTCAGATCTAAAAATTCGGCTGTAACGGCATAAAGGTATTTTGCGAACTTTGTATGCCGTAGGCCGTCGCCGTATTAGTGTCGACTTTTATAAAACCGTAAAGTATCGCTAGCTTGCGAGTACGTAAGCGGCCGCTTTCTTAACGTTTATGACCGCGAAAATCGCGTTAAATTCGTAGGCGATTACCTCGTCTTTGCAACTTACTTCGGTAACCTTTATGTTTTCATCTTCCATTTGATTTAACGC
>NZ_CAJPMA010000042.1 GCF_905371695.1 uncultured Campylobacter sp.
CTTATCAAAGCTCGAAATTTACGAGCGCGGGCAGCATAGTGGGCGCTACTAGCAACGGAAAATTCGATATTACGATAAATGGACAGACTTATTCTATAAACGTCAAACAATCAAGCACCTATCAGGACATCGTCGATCAGATCAATGAAAAAACCGGCGGAAATTTAGAAGCTCGCATCATAAACGTCGGCGGCTCTACCAACCCTTATCAAATCGTGCTTCAATCAAAAGAAACGGGCGCGCAAAACGCTATAAGCATATCAAACGATACGGCGGGCGTGTTAGATAAGCTCGGCTGGGATAGCGCCAATATCGCTAGCAATAAGCTCTTAACGGCGCAAGACGCGGTATTTACCTATAACGGCGTTAGTGCTACGAGAACGAAAAATACTTTTAACGATTTAAGACCGGGAATTTCAATCACGCTAAACGAAACCGGCAAAACCACCGCGACCGTAACGCAAGATACCGCAGGTATCGCAGACGCGCTAAAAGAATTCGTAAAAGATTATAATCTAATGACTACGAATTTAAGCAAAGCTACCGACTACGACGAAAAAACGGGCGAGAGCGGATCGTTTCAAAGTTACAGCGAGATTATTTCGATGAGATCGACGCTGGCTCGCATGCTAACGGCGCAAGACGAAAAAGGCAGGAATATTACGCAGTTCGGTATCAAAATAGACGAAAAAGGTCAGTTAAGTTTCGATGAGAAAGGGCTAAACAAAGCGCTTGCGGCGGATGCGGAAAACGTGAAGGACTTTTTTATGGGTTCTACCGTACAAAAACCTATCCGATACCTCGGCGCTAGCGCAACTGCGGGCGCTTTAAATATCGGTACCGGCGATCTAAATATAAACGGCACGTCGGTAAAATTTAATACGGCGGCAGGCTCTACGGCGGCCCAAAACGCGACTGCGCTAATGAGCGCGATAAATAACGCCGAAATCAGCGGAGTAAAAGCTAGCCTAAATAGCGACGGAACCGGCGTGGTACTAACAAGATCCGACGGCGGCGACATAAACGTCGGCGGTAACGCGAGCGCGCTATCTCAATTAGGTCTAACCAAAAGTGTCGTAAAAGCAAACCCTACGACCACGCAAGGAGTCTTTTCTAAACTGCATACTAAGCTAGTAAGCTACGTGGGCGACGGCAGAAACATAGAAGGACTTATGAATACTATGGCCAAAAGCCTAAAAACCGAAGGCGAAAATTTAAATAAAGAAAAGACCGCGACACAGACGCTAATAGACGATAAATATACGCAAATGAAAGAGCGATTTATCCAATACGATACGATAATAGCCAAACTAAACAGTCAGTTTTCTACGCTAAAATCGATGATCGACGCAGAAATGAATAGCAAAAAATAGGGTAAATATGACTAATGCGGCATACAGCGCTTACGCGCAATCTAGTTTCGGGGGCATAGAGTCCCCGACTAAACTAATCGAAATGCTATACGACGGAATTTTACGCTTTATCTTCCGCACGAAAAAAGCGATAGAGGCGGGCAACGTAGAAAAAAAAGTGCTTTATATCAATAAAGCAAACGCGATTTTCGTCGAGCTTTTAAATTCGCTCGATTATTCACAAGGCGACGTAGCTCACTATCTAAGCGGGCTATACGCCAGGCAGATGCAGCTTC
This sequence comes from uncultured Campylobacter sp., assembly GCF_905371695.1. Taxonomy (GTDB): domain Bacteria; phylum Campylobacterota; class Campylobacteria; order Campylobacterales; family Campylobacteraceae; genus Campylobacter_A. Next base: position 1,649 of record NZ_CAJPMA010000042.1, read on the forward strand.
TAGTGCTTGCGAATTTAAACAACGACGTAAACGCGCTAAATGAAATAACTAACGTCGTTAAACAACTCTCCGAAGCGTGGCGCGAGGTAACTAATGAGCAATAAATGGCTAAACGAGTTTAAAATAGCCGTAGCAAATGCCGACGCGGACGCGATAGAAAAGGCAATAAGAGAATTCGACGAAGCGAATTTTAGTGGACTTGAAGAGCTAAACGAGGCCGCCGCTTTAAATTCGCAAGCGGAAGAAATTTTAAAGGCCAAACAAAACGGCGTCAAAGAGCAGATGTTTAAACTTCAAAACATTAAAAAATACGTACAAAATTAAGCGGCACGGCGGTAAGCCGAGTTCTGTCGCGAGCGATCATTTATCTAGCCTTGCATTTACATACAAGTTCAAGCGAAGGGTCAAAATATAAGACTAAAACCACCCCTTCTTGCTGCGAGTTGGGTTTATATGCCAGCGCCTATTACTAGGCGCTTCGGTGGGCTCTTACCCCGCCGTTTCACCTTTACCGCCTAAGCGGAAGTCTGCTTTCTGTTACACTTTCCCTTGGGTTACCCCAGCCATCCGTTAGATGGAACTCCGTCTTATTGCAGCTCGGACTTTCCTCCCTTTCGGGCGATCGCTTGCCGTGCCGAAGCGCAATTATAGCGATTTTGGCTTAAATTTCAGACTTTTTATAGTTTGCGCGAATTTTATCTGCGAGCGCTAAAATTTCGGCGACGAGTTTTACTAACGGCGTCGCGCATTAGTCGGGAATGCTAGCTAATTTAACTAACGCGCCGCAAACGCGTTTTACGCTACAAACCGCACCTAGGTCCTTAATTTCTCATCTAGCGTAACCCCGCCTACCGCTCGCTAACTTAAATTTCGTCTCTCTCGCCGCCACAACCGATAAACCCGTCGCTAGTTTGCAAGAGCTGTTTCCGCCTTTAAAATCGCTGAGCGAATTTTCCCGTTCGCGCCCTCCTCTCCTCTAATTTGTGCGCGAATTCCCGTCCGCTTACCTGCTCTCCCGCATCGTATAGACGCCGCCTTCGTTCGTTACGTCAAATTTTTGCTTTGCTATCTCGTCAAAACTCTTACCGTTTACTTTTACCTTGCCGGGCGTAGCGCTTTTATCGCCTATATTCATCTTAAATTTGCCTCCTGCTAAAAGCAGCTTTACGCGGATGCCGTTTTTAGGCGAATATTTACCGTCTTTTTTATCAAAAAGCGCGCTAAAAGGCAGGCCGTGCGCCGTCTCGCCGGGGCCTAGCAACCTAAAATCGCCAGCAAACGCGCAAACGGCCGCAAGCGTAAAAATCAAAATTTTCTTCATCGCTCATCCTCGTTTAAATTTTATGCTATGCAAAACTCCGCGCCGCACTTTGCGACCCGCGCCGTAAAAGGCTTTAAGCCTCGATAAATTCGTCGTTATTTATCGCGCGCAAGTCGCAAACATCGCCGAATTTTGCCATAATCTCGCGCGTAGCCTCCGTAAAAGGCTCGCAGCCAAAGTGCGGCACGACGCAAAAATCAACCAAATTTAACCCCCTAAAATCGCTCATTTTTGCGCTATTTTCATCCATCAGCGTAGCATATTTCGTATCCGGAGCCGCTGCGATCGCTCCCGCCGACTCGCCGACGTAAATTTTACCCGCTTTGACCGCGTTTTTTATAGCTTGGGCGGCGCGCGATTTTCGTAGCTCGTTAAGCAGATAAAACGTATTTCCGCCGCTAACGTAAATGACGTCGCACCGACTAATAGCGGCAAAAATTTCATCGCCATAAAAGGATTCGTCCTGCTCCGATACTAGCGCCGCCGAATTCTGGGCGCAAGAGACGTCGAGGCGTATTAGCTTCGCGCCTAATTTTTCTAAAATCTCCGCCGCTTCGCCGACGTAGAAATTTACCTCTTCAAATTTCGCCGCGGTATCTATAAAAACGACGTTTTTACCGCTAAAATTTACCCGTTCGTTAATCCTAGCCGCAACCTGCGAAAAGTAAGAGCAAAGAAAAATATTCGCCATTTTTAATCCTTTTAAAATACAAATTCGCAAATCCATTATATCCAAACTTGCCTAAAAACGCTCGTATTTCGCGTCGCCCGCGTCTTACTCTATGGTTAAATTTAGCGGATTTAAGATACTGGTTTGGGCGTGAAAATTGCGATAAATTAGACTCAAATTTAAGCTTAAAAACGACTCAGACCAGACAGAGGTGAGAGGGCGGACTAGCCGTCCGCCACCAAAGCCTGTCCGCAGGCGATGTATAGCAAAAAGGGTAAGCCGCCGCCCTACTCAAATATATTTTTGTGCAAGATTTCTTCTAACACCACCGTCGCATAGCTGCCTTTTTGCAGCGTGAAATTTATCGTAAAATGCGCTTTTTCCTCGTTGTATTTGTAACCGACATCCTCTAGATAACACCACGCAAAGCGCCTAGATCCCGTCATTTTAGCTTTATATTCGTTTGCCTGCGCGAAAATTTGATCCTCTACTACCTTCGCCGCGCCCTGCGCCTCATACGCCTTCGCGCCTGCGATCAGCCCGCAGCTAGTGATATCTCTAGCGTCAAAGCGCGCGCCCTCCGCGTCCAAATCCTCGCATAAAAAGCACTTACCGTGCGGGTAGTGACCCAAAACTTCGCCCTCTATCAGCTTAAAAAATCTCTTTTGCGATTTTAAATTTTTCAAATTTTCGCCGCCCAGATACGGGTAAATTTGAGCTAGCTCAGCGAGGCTAAAATCCTGCGCAAATCTCGAAATTTCCACGCGCTTGCTAAGCCAGCGGTTAAAAAGATCACTTTGATATGCCGAGATCAAAAAGTCGTTTAACTTTGGATTTTTGCTCTTTTTGCCGTTTACGGTGCCTGTTTTTAGCAACTCCAGCCCGCTTTGCGCGTTGTCGCCGTATTTACCGAAACGCTGATAACCAAAGTAGTTAGCATATCCTGCCTCGCCCACGTTTCGCACGGCTTGTTCCAGCTTAGCCGCTTCGCTAGACATCACTTTTTTTAGGCGGATGAAAAAGCTGTTGCCTTTTAGGTGCCCGATTCGAAGCTTATTATCATGCGCGGCGAGGCTTAAAATTTTCATCTTATCGTGGCTAAAATTTGCTAGCATAGCCTCAAATTTACGCGGCATCGAGATAAATTGCGTCGTCATACCTTGCTTGTCTTTTAGGCCCGCGTAGCCAAAATCTCGCATCTTTACGCCGCTTATTTCGCTTAGCGCTTGCAAGGCTTCTTGCGTCGTCATATCTTTTTTGCAAATTTCAACGATGAGGTGTTCGCCCTGCCCGCTAAATGCGTAAAGCGGGATCTCGCGCACGACAAAATCGTCCGAATTTTTACTAAAATACGCGTTGATGGGCGCATGAGTGAGCGCGTAAAGAGGCTTAAAAATGGTGGTTTCTTGCATTGCTTTTAAATTTTCCTTTCGTGATTTTGGCAAAAATCGTGATTTTCGTGCGGGTTTTGCGTGCTAGGCTTAAAATTTTAGCGCGGTTTTTCGGACTAAACGTAAATAAAATCTCGTATTCCTCGCCGCTATTTAGCTCGCGTTTGCTTAGCCGCTTGATAAATTTAGCCCCGCAACGACTCTGCGCGCAAAGCTTGGCTAGATCGGTGCAAAGCCCGTCTGAGACGTCCATGGCGGCGTTTATCTTATCCGCTGCGGCGTAGAAAAATTTATCTTTTAAAATAGGCCTTTTAAAGCGCGAATTTGACGCGACACGCCCGCCGTTTAAAAGCGTTCTAAGCCCTTTTAAACTGCTTCCAAGCTCGCCCGTAAAAGCAACCAGATCGCCCTTTTTTGCTCCGCTTCGCAAGACCGCCTTACCGCAAAGCCGCGAGATAACGGTAACGCTAAGTAAAATTTTATCGCTGCCGATCGTGTCGCCGCCGATGATAGTCACGCCGTACTCGTCGCAAACGTCCGCAAATCCTTTGCGTAGTGCCGAGATCTGCGCCGCACTCGTGTTTTTGGGTAGCCCAAGTCCTAAAAGCGCAAATTTAGGCTCGGCGTTCATCGCGACGGCGTCGGAGAGATTTACGAGCATCGCCTTGCGCGCGATCTCCTCCATACTAAGCCAGCCTGCCAGGAAGTGCGTCCCCTCGCAAAAAAGGTCCTTGCTATACACCCACCGGCCGCGCTCATGCGCCACGACAGCGCCGTCGTCGCCGATGAATTTGTTACTAAATTGCTCGATTATAAATTTTTCCTTATCCATCGCCGCCATTATATAAATTTCTGTCTAAATTTAAAGCAAAAAACGTTAAAATCACGCGTATAAGGAATGCAAATGCTTGAAGTTAAAATTTTTAGATTTAACGCGAAAACCGATGTTTTAGCGTATTATAAGCCGTATCTTTTCGAAAATTTTTCGTTTGCTACGCTTAAAGATTTACTAGCGGCGGTTAAAAAAAACGATCCCTATTTTGATTTTGAAGGCGTCGGTTACATTAAAATTAACCGCGTCGTAACTGCGTTAAATACGGACTTTGCGGCGATTTTAGAGCGTTTTGGCGAGCGGTTTGAAATTTCGCCGTTAGATACGCGCCGCGCGAAAAAGGATTTAATATCTGGCGACGACGATTTTTGGGCGAAATTCGAGCCGTTTGCGAAATTCGGCGCGAGGGCTCGCGAAATTTACGCCGAGCTCGCGCCCTATTTTTACGCCGATTTCGTACGCGAATACGAACCTAATTTCGTAGGCGTTTCGGCGATTATGCTGGCAAAAGAGCTGTGCGAGGAATATTCAGCTAGGAAGGCTCAAATTTTAGAGCTTATTTTAGAGCCTAAAAACGGCGTTTTCATAGCGCAAAATTTGGACGCTTTTATATTTGACGGCGAAATTTTAAGCGCAAAAGCTGCGTCCGATGCGTTAGCCTGGGCGAGACGAAATTTAAGCACGAAAGCCGTAAACGCGCCAGTTTTAACAAAAGAGAGCGAGCTAAATTTGACCGCATTAAAACAGGATTTTAGCGGGTTTAAGATCGCCTTTCACGCCGAAATTCCGCAAATTTTCGCTCCGTTAAAGGCTAAAATTTTTACGCTTTGTTCGCATCTTCCTTGCGGGTTTGAAATTTTAGGCGTAAACCGCGAGCTCGCCGTAAAATTCGCAAGCGAAATTTTATTTGACGCCTACGATAGCGGAGCGGATTTCTTATGCGCGAAAGACGAGCGGGAATTTTATATGTTTGATACTCTCTCGCGCGAATGCGAGAAGGCGGCTGGGCGCGAGACCGGCGGATTTTACGTGCTTCGCGCTAGCGAGCTAGCCGCGCTTGCGGGCGGAGAAATACCGCAAACGCTAGATAGCCATAAATTAAAAGTCGCTCTTATCACGCCTACGCCGAATATAGTCGTTTCGTCCGAGTAAAATTTACGAAATAGACCCAATAAATACCGGCGCATCAAAGGTGGATGCGCGAATTTAACGGGATAAAAACGAGAGTTTGGAATATCGCTTTTTTTGAGCAACGACCTACCGCGCTTTTTAGTAGTTAGCGCTTCTTTTGTGCAAAACGCCGGTAAATTAGCAAAAATGTAAATCCGCCCCAAAAAGCGATTTTGCGCGCGAGCGCAAATCTCTCTTGCACTAAACCGAAAGGTTGTACGGCTCCTGCGGATATGAGCACGACTTTAGTAGCGCATGGACAGTGCAAGCGGCAAATGCGTATCGCGTTTGATGCTTTATTAACGCGAAAGCGTTTTACTAACAGATGACAATAAAAGTCGGCAAGAATAAGAAGCTAAAAACTAAAAATAAGCAAAATTTTATATAAAATACATCATAAAATTTTATGTATTTCTATCTTTTCTTAAAATTTTAAAAAGGTTGCGCAAAACGCCGAAAAACGAAAATTTTAGCCTAATTCTATCGCGATTTTCAAGGTAATAAGCCCGTAAATCAAAGACTAACATCGTAATTAACGACGGAAACATATATAAATTTATCACGATTAGCACTATGCGATACGATACCGTATCCTTTAAAATCGCGTTTAAATCAAGGGCGTTTTCGACGCTTACGTAATAAACGCCGATAACCATAAAAAGCGAGATTATGCGTAAAATTTTAGAGACGATTTCGTTGCCCGGTTTTGCGATATTTTGACTAACCGCAAGCGATAAAAATAGCCAGCACCCCGTCCAAATAGCCGCCAAAAATATACTAAAAATAAGGCTTACGTTCTCGTAATGTAGCATAATCATCACCGCAAAAATCGGCGAGCAAATTAGGCTGATTACGAACCAAAATAGCGAATAAAACGCCATAATAGCAAAAAACGCGTAAATACTAACGGTCGCGGCGACTAGCATCCACTCTATAAAAAAGTAAAACGCGATACCGTAAATCGCGACGCTTACGACGAACGCAAGATAAAAAAGAGAATAATACCGCTGCAAAACGGCGTTTGCCTTTGAATTTAACTTCTCAAAAAACGCTAACAAAATTTTTCCTATTCTTAAAATAAACGTAGACGCCGACCGGCTTGCCTTAAAATTTACGCGCAAATTTTCGCCGAATTCCCGCCGCCAGACGAGTAAAATCTATCCGAAAATCTCAAATTTGCTAAATAGCTCGGGTTCGTCTTTTACTATGCCGCGCTTAACGAGATCAGCCACGACATCGCGGTCGCAGTCGGTTTGTAGCGGCCAGCCGCGAGTGTAGCCCTCAGCCTCGCCTTTTGCGGTCGCATCGATGCAGACCGCACCCCCACGCACGTATATATCGCGCAAGGCGTCGATGTTGTTCGTCACGCGCCAAAGCAGCATATACGGATTTTCTAGGCGGTTTTCGGGACCGACGAAAACAAGTAGTTTAAAGTGCTCTTTAAATTTCAAAAGCCCATCAAAAACCTCTTTTACGAGGCGGTTTTTGTCAAATTTGACGACGCAAATCGGAGTTTTGGTATTTGTTTTAAACTGCACAAGCTGCGTTAAATTCGGCTCTATTTCTTTAAATTTGGCTAGCAGCGCGGCGTCGTCTAAAAGCACCGGCGCAGGCGCCGAAAAATCCTGCGTCGCGTCGATACCCAGCTTACCGCCGAAGCACGAGTTTGGACTCGCGTGATCGAGCTGATCGCACACGCCTTCGCTGATTAGCAGAGCATTTTTGCCAAAACGGTTTAAAATATGCTCTGCAAGCGCGTCATAATCACTCAAATCAGGCGCATCCTCGCCGACGAAAACCGCGTGCTTGACAAAACTCATCTGCCCCACGCCCCAAAACGCGTGCATCGCCTGCTTGGCGTGCGCGGGATAAAGGGCATTGATTTTAGCTAAAATGAGGTTGTGAAAGACGCCGTTTTCAGGCATGTTGTAGTCTAGAAGCTCGGGCACCGTCGTGCGCAAAAGCGGCAAGAAAATGCGCTCAGTCGCCCAGCCCATATACTTATCCTCAAGCGGCGGCTTGCCGACTACGGTCGCGTGAAATACCGGCTCACGCTTACTCGTGATCGCCGTAACATCCATCACCGGAAAAGGCCCCACTGGCGTATAAAAGCCGGTGTGATCGCCAAACGGCCCTTCAAGCTCAAATTTATCCGTATCTACAAAGCCCTCGATCACGTAGTCCGCGTCGTGCGGAACGTAAATTTCATTCGTCAGCGACTTTACGAGACGGGCGGGCTCTTTGCGGATAAAGCCGTAAAGCAGCAGCTCAAACACACCCTTTGGTAGCGGCGCTTGAGCGCACCAGATGTAGAGCGGATCGCCGCCTATTGCCACAGAGACGGGCATCTTGCGGCCTACGCGCTTGTATTCGTTAAAGAAATTAGCGCCGTCTTTGTGGATCTGCCAGTGCATGCCGAGGCGATTTTTACCGTAAATTTGCAATCGGTACATGCCGACGTTTTGCAGCTCGCCGTCGGGGCTTTGCGTATAAACCTGCCCCATCGTGATAAAAGCCCCGCCGTCAAGCGGCCATGTTTTTAGCGCGGGAAGCGAGAGCAGATCGACCTCATCGCCCGTAAATTTGACCTGCTGACACTCGCCCTCGCCTTTTAATCTTTTCGTAAAAATTTTTCTCATCTCAAACAAATACGCGGCAAAATTTAGCTTTTCGCCAAAGCTTTTAGGCTTTTTCGGTTTTAAAAGCCGCTCGATCTCGCTCGCGATCTCGTCCGGCTCTCGTCCGAAAATAAGCTCCAAGGCGCGCTTTGAGCCGTAGATATTAGCTAGCACGGGAGCAAATTTGCGTCCAGTTTTTTTGCAGATAGGGTTTGTAAAAAGCAGCGCCTGCGAGTTTTCGCGCTTGACCTCGATGTAGCTTGCGTATGCGATTTCTAGATCGATATCCGCGGGCTCATCGATGACGCACAGTAGGCCGCTATCTTTTAGAAGCTTGATGTAGTCCATATGTAGCCTTTTTGATTTTTGGGCGATTTTAGCCAAAAATAGCTGAAAGAGGCGAAGCGAGGCAAAAAACGGTTATTTATCGCATGCGCCGATAAGATCTACCAGGCTATCGATCGTCTCTCGGCCGTCGCATTTTTTTACAATCTTGCATCGCCTTTGAAATAGTACAAATTCATCACCCTAGCACTAAATTTACGCCCCGTCGCCGTTACACTCCGCGTATAGGCTGTTTATATCGGCATTCTCGTCGTCAGCTTTTTTGAGCTCAATCGGTCTTTGAAAGATTATGTAGTTTGTAGCCCCATTTGCCCTCTACAAGACCGATCATATAGTAGTTGTCTTTGCTATTTTTAGTAGCGGTTACGGCTTTTGCTTTAAAATTTAGCTCAAACACACCCCTATGCCATCTCCTCGGCGCGTTTTAGTAGCTCTTTTGCGCCCTTGCCGATAAATATTCGTCCAAGCTCGGCGCCCACGCTCTTCCACTCGCTTTTTTGCGCGACGATATTTTTACGTATGCTCTCGCTGCCGTCTGGTAGCCCCACGACCGCGCGTATCTCGATCTTGTCGCCGTTTAAATTCGCATTTACGCCGATAGGTACCTGGCAGCCGCCCTCTAGCATCGCGACGAAATCGCGCTCCACAGTCGTCTCTATCACGGCCTTTTCGTCTTTTAAAAACTCTATCAAATTTAAAATTTCAGCGTCCTCTCTAGCCTCGATACCAAGCGCCCCCTGCCCCATCGCAGGCACCATCTGATCTAGCTCAAACGGCACTATATGCGCGACTTCGGAGCGTAAATTTAATCGGTTCACGCCCGCCATCGCTAGTATGATCGCGTCAAATTCGCCCTCTTTTAGCTTGCGCAGGCGGGTTTGGACGTTGCCTCGCAGCGAGATTATCTCAAGATCCGGACGCATCGCTAAAAGCTGCATTTTGCGGCGCAGGCTCGTCGTACCCACGCGCGCGCCCTGGGGCAGATCCTCAAATTTAGCGTATTTTTCGCTTAGCATCGCATCCCTCACGTCCTCGCGCGAGCAGATCGCAGCTAGCACTAGCCCATCTGGAAAGACAACCGGCACGTCTTTTAGGCTATGTACGGCGATGTGCGTTTCGCCGCTTAGCATGCTATCTTCAAGCTCCTTTGTAAAAAGCCCCTTGCCGCCGATTTTAGCTAGCGGCGTATCGAGTATCACGTCGCCTTTGGTTTTCATGCCGGTTAGCTCGACTGCAAGCTCCGGGTAGCGCGATAAAATTTTATCCCTGATATGCTCGCTTTGCCACATAGCCAGCACGCTTTTTCTAGTAGCAATTTTGATCGTTTTCATCTTTTAACCTTTCGTAAGTTACGCCGATTTTTTCGCCCAAAAGCTCGTCGCGCATACTTTTTTTCGTTTTTATATCTATGATTTCGGTCGCGAAAATTTTATCCTCTACAAAAACGAGGTCGCTTTTATTTATCGTTTTATTAAGCGGCTTAAAATTTAGCTCTATGTTTAAAAAATGTGCTTCAAAGCCGTTTTTAAGGGCTAAAATTTTAGTCGTTTTTATAGATTTTACGCTAAATTTAGCATCCTTTTCGTAGGCGCTTTTTATATAATTTCGCGCCGCGCTAAAATTTTGCCCGACTTCCGCGGAGGCGCTCGCGCAAACCAGCGCCGCGCTAACGAACGCTTTTAGTCTCATCGATCGCTTCCACGTCGATTATTTCGCCGTCGCCGTTTGGATAATCTCGCGAATTTCGCGCCGTGCTTTGATAGGTAAAATTTTGCGAATTTTTGATTTTTCGCCCGAAAAGTAGCGCCGCGATTAACGCGATAACGCCTAAAACGTCGGTTAAAATTCCGGGCATCATAAGTAAAAACCCGCAAAGCCCGAGCCCCAGCGTTTCAAATAAATTTTTACCGCCTAACGCTCCAAAAACGCCGCCGCCTCTAAATGACGGCATTCCTGCGCTAAGTATAAAATAAAGCCCGAGCGCGCCGCTAGCGACGACTTCCGCCAGAAACGCTAAAAATCCGTAAGCGCTAATAAACGAATACATCGCCAAAAGCTCGATTATTACGTAAGGCGTAAATAAAATTTTACCCATTCTCAGCCTTTAAAACGCGCGAATTTTAAGAGCGAAATTTTTAACGCTCGCGCGAAATTCGCCTGAAATTTTATGCGTAAATTTTAGGGCGTAAAATTTCATCTAGTTAGCGCCTCTTTTAATTTTTCAAGCGCGCCGCTTGCTAAAATTTCGCTCTTTTTAAGCCCGTCTCGCTCGATAAATTCGACTTTGCCCTCGGCGAGAGCCTTGCCTACCAGCACCGCGTAAGGTAACCCGATTAGCTCAAAGTCCGCCATCTTAACGCCAAATCTCTCGTTCCTATCGTCGAGCAAAACGGAAATTCCCGCCGCGCGGGCGCTTTCGTAAAGCTCTTGCGCAAATTTTACGGCCGCTTCGTCTTTTAAATTCGAAACAATTATCGCCGCGTCAAACGGAGCGCACTGCTTTTTCCAAACGCAGCCGCGCTCGTCGTGGCTGGCCTCGACCATCACGGCGATTAGGCGGCTCACGCCGATACCGTAGCAGCCCATATAAAAAGGCTGCGCCTTACCGTTTTCGTCTAAAAACGTCGCATTCATCGCGCGCGAATACTTTTGTCCGAGCTGAAAAATATGCCCTACTTCGATACCTTTGCTAACGCTTAAATTTCCTCCGCATTTAGGACACGCGTCGCCCGGCTTTGCCGCGACTAGGTCTTTAAAACGATCCTCGTTAAAGCTAGCTACGCTCACGCCTACAAAGTGATAATCCTCCTCGTTTGCGCCGCAAATCATCTGCGTTTCGTCTTTTAGCTCGCTATCGATATAAAATTCTATCTGTTTGCCGAGTCCTACCGGCCCGCAAAATCCCGCGACCAGCCCCGCCGCCGCGACCTCATCGGTGCTAGCGTCGATAAGTTCTAGCGCGCCGCACGCGTTTTGCGCCTTGGTCTCTTGCAGCTCGTCGTCTCCGCGCACGAAAAATACGACTACGCGCTCGCCGTCTGCGAAAATCGCCTTTTTCATCACGGCTTTTATCGTATAAAAAGGATCTACTTTAAAAAACTCCGCTACATCCGCGATCGTTTTCATGCCCGGCGTCTTAAATTTCGCCGCGTCCGCCTCGGGGCGTTCGGCGTTCGTAGTTTTTTTAGCGCGCCTAGCCGCTTCTACGTTAGCGGCGTACTTGCATCGTTCGCAGCAGATTATATCGTCCTCTCCGCTACTAGCTAACACCATAAATTCCTTGCTTCCGCTGCCTCCGATCGCTCCGCTATCGGCTTCTACCGCGCGGAAATTTAGCCCCAGCCGCGTAAAAATACGCGAATAAGTCTCCTCCATAAGGTCGAATTCTCGCTTCAAATCCTCCTCGCTAGCATGGAAGCTATACGCGTCCTTCATCGTAAATTCGCGCCCTCTAAGCAGCCCGAAACGCGGACGCGCCTCGTCGCGAAATTTCGTATTAATCTGATACAAATTTATCGGCAGCTGCTTATAGCTAGTCACCTTACCTCGCACGAGCGCGACGATAGCCTCTTCGTTAGTCGGGCTTATAACGAAGTCGTTGTCCTTGCGGTCTTTAAAGCGCAAAAGCTCCTTGCCGAATACGTCAAATCGCCCGCTCTCTCGCCACAGTTCGGCGCTAGTTACCACGCTTAGGCTCACCTCCTGCGCGCCTGCTTCGTCCATCTCTTCCTTAACGACGGCGGCGATTTTTTGATGCATTATGCGCCCTAGCGGCAGGTAGTTATAAAGCCCCGCGCCTATTTGCTCCACGAATCCGCCGCGTACCAAAAATTTATGACTGGCTAGCGTAGCGTCTTTGGGCGCGTCTTTGAGCGTAGGGGCGTAAAATTTACTAAATTTCATCGTTACTCTCCGAATTTTCTAAATTTT
>NZ_CAJPMA010000043.1 GCF_905371695.1 uncultured Campylobacter sp.
CTTTATTTACGCGCAAAATTTCCTTTTTAGGCACAGTTTTTTCTTTTATTTTTTTATAAATTTGTTGTAAAATTGGCGCGTTTTACTTTCTGTAAGAAGAATTTAATAATTAAAGGGAGGGCGGATGTTAGAGATAGATGTGCCTTTGGTCGTGCTGACGGCTATCGTTTTTGTAATCCTTATCGCTATTTTAAATCCTTTGCTTTATAAACCTATGTTGAAATTTATCGACGATCGCAACGCATCGATAAAAAACGACGAGGAAAATACTAGCAAAAATACTAGCGATCTTGGCTTATACGAAGCGCAAATAGAGGATATTATCCTTAAAGCTAGAAGCGAAGCTAATAAAATAAAACAAGACGCGCTAAATTTAGCAAAAGACGAAGCGGCAAAAGAGATCGAAACCAAAAGGGCGTCTCTTGAAACGGATTACGCTAATTTTATTAACGCCTTAAATGTGCAAAAAGGCGAGTTAAAATCAGAGCTTGCGTCGAAACTACCGCAACTGCAATCCGTGCTTTCGGCTAAATTAGCAAGCATTTAGGGGGGGGTTTATGAGGGTTAAAATTTTATTATTAACGCTTTTGCCCATTTTGGGATTTGCTAGCGGGCACGGCGGAACGAACTACGATATTATAGAGCGAGCATTAAATTTCTTACTATTTTTCGGAATTTTGCTTTATTTTATAGCAAAGCCGCTAAAACAGCTCTATCAAAGCAGAATAGACGCTATTGCGGCGAAATTAGAGAGTATTCAAGAAAAGCTTCGCGCCTCTCAGGCTAAAAAAGACGATGTTTTAAAAAGAGTAGAAGAGGCTAAACTAAACGCTAGCTCTCTTATAGAGACGGCCAGAAAAGAGGCGGCGCACCTTACCGAAAAGGTAAAAAAAGATACCGCTAGCGAAATTTTAAATATAGAAAAAAGCTTTAAAGAGCAAAAAGAATTTGAAGAGCGCAAGATGACGAAGGGCGTCGTAGGCGAAATTTTAGATGAAATTTTCGCCGGAGATAGCTTGAAAGTAGGTCAAAAAGAGCTCGTCAATATCATATTAAAGAAGGTTAGCTAATGAGCGAAGCAGTAGTTAAAAAATACGTTAAAGCCGTTTTAAGCGGAGTAAAGCCGGGCGAGATACAAGACTTCGTCTCGAATTTAAGCCAAATAGCGTCTGCTTTTCAGTCCGAGAAATTTAAAAGCATTATCTCTTTACCCACGTTAAAATCAAGCGAAAAGACGGACTTTATAGTATCGCTAGTAAAAGATCCTGGCTTAAATTTTATAAATTTTATAAAGCTTCTTGGCGCGAATAAAAGACTTGAACTAATACCGCAAATTTTAGTCGAAATTAACAAACAACAAGCCGCGCTTGATAACTCGTATAAAGGCGAAATTTACGGAAATTTTAATTTTAGCGCCGATCAGATAAGCGCTTTGGAAGATAAATTTTCAAAACGCTTTAACGCTAGCATTAAGCTAGACAGTCAAAAAAGCGAATACAACGGGATAAAAATTGAGCTTAACGATTTGGGCGTCGAGGCTAGCTTTTCGGTAGATAGGCTAAAAGCTCAAATGAGCGAACATATTTTAAAAGCAATTTAAAAAGGAGAAAAAGCGTGAGTGCAAAAATAAAAGCGGATGAAATTAGCGCTATCATCAAAGAAAGGATTGAAAATTTCAGCCTTAACGTCGATGTAAACGAAACGGGCAAGGTTATATCCGTGGCCGACGGCGTAGCTAACGTTTACGGCTTGAAAAACGTAATGGCCGGCGAAATGGTGGAGTTTGAGAGCGGCGAAAAAGGCATGGCTCTTAACCTTGAAGAAAGTAGCGTAGGTATCGTTATCTTAGGTAAAACAGACGGTATTAAAGAAGGGTCTAACGTTAAGCGCCTAGGCAAACTTTTGCGCGTTCCAGTAGGAGATGCCTTAATCGGGCGCGTAGTGAATTCGTTGGGTGAACCGATTGACGCAAAAGGTCCGATCGAGGCGACGGAGAGCCGTTTCGTAGAAGAAAAAGCAAAAGGCATCATGGCTAGAAAGAGCGTTCACGAGCCGCTTCAAACGGGTATTAAGGCCATCGATGCGCTAGTTCCGATCGGTCGCGGACAACGCGAGCTTATAATCGGCGACCGTCAGACGGGAAAAACTACCGTCGCGATAGATACTATAATTAATCAAAAGGGTCAAGACGTTATTTGTATTTACGTCGCTATCGGGCAGAAGCAATCTACCGTCGCGCAAGTAGTCAAAAAACTTGAAGAATACGGCGCCATGGACTACACTATCGTAGTAAACGCAGGCGCTTCCGATGCAGCCGCGCTTCAATATCTGGCTCCGTATGCGGGCGTAACGATGGGCGAATATTTCCGCGATAATTCTCGCCATGCCTTGATTATTTATGACGACCTTTCAAAACACGCCGTCGCGTATCGCGAGATGTCGTTGATTTTACGCCGACCGCCTGGCCGCGAAGCTTATCCGGGCGATGTTTTTTATCTGCATTCCCGCTTACTGGAACGCGCTTCTAAATTAAGCGACAAGTTGGGCGCAGGTTCTTTAACCGCGCTTCCTATTATCGAAACGCAAGCGGGCGACGTTTCGGCATATATTCCGACTAACGTTATTTCAATTACCGACGGCCAAATTTTCCTAGAAACCGACCTATTTAATTCAGGCATTCGTCCGGCGATTAACGTAGGCCTTTCGGTTTCTCGCGTCGGCGGCGCAGCGCAGATTAAAGCTACTAAGCAAGTTTCCGGTACGCTTCGTCTAGACCTAGCTCAGTACCGAGAACTTCAAGCATTCGCTCAGTTTGCAAGCGATCTAGACGAGAGCTCGCGCAAACAGCTAGAACGCGGTCAAAGGATGGTTGAGGTGTTAAAACAGCCTCCTTATAGCCCGCTTGCGATTGAAAATCAAGTGGTTATGATATTCGCCGGCGCAAAAGGCTACTTAGACGATATTGCGACTAATTTAGTGACGAAATTTGAAGCCGAACTTTATCCGTATATCGAAGCTAGATATCCTGAAATTTTTGAGCAAATTCGCGCTAAAAAAGCATTAGATAAAGACCTTGAAGAGCTACTTCATAAAGCATTGAAAGATTTTAAAGCGACATTTGGCGCTAACTAAGGCTAAGATATGTCAAATTTAAAAGATATAAAGCGAAAGATCAAGAGCGTTCAAAATACGCAAAAGACGACTCGCGCTATGAAGCTAGTCTCTACCGCCAAGCTAAGAAAAGCGGAAGAGGCTGCTAAGAATTCGCGAGTCTATGCGCTTAAAATCAATGAAGTTTTGTCGGAAATAGCTTATAAGATAAATCAGTACGGCTCGGTAAACTCTCAAAGCAAATTTTTCGACGTAAAAGATAATATCGATAAAGTCGATATTATCTTTGTAACGGCCGACAAGGGACTTTGCGGCGGCTTTAACGTCCAAACTATTAAAACCGTTAGAAATTTAATAAACGAATTTAAAGCCAAAAAGGTCAAAATTCGTCTTCGCGCAGTCGGTAAAAAAGGAATCGAGTTTTTTAATTTTCAGGGCATAAGCCTACTTGAAACTTATACCGGCGTTAGCTCCGCTCCGACTTACGAGAAGGCCCAGAAGGTTATAGACGATGCGATAAACGACTTTGTTAACGGCGTAACCGATAAAGTTATTTTGGTGCATAACGGCTATAATAATATGATTTCGCAGCAAATTCGTATAAACGACATAGTGCCGGTCGAGCCGACTAAGATTGCAGGCGTTGAAACGAATTCTCTAATGGAGTTTGAACCTAACGATAACGGCAAGATTTTAGACGAGTTGCTTAAAAAATATTTTGAGTATAGCATGTATTTTGCGCTTGTTGATAGTCTGGCCGCAGAGCATAGCGCTAGGATGCAGGCGATGGATAATGCTACGAATAATGCAAAAGAGCGCGTGGGTGAGCTAAAACTAGCATATAACAAAGCAAGACAAGAGTCTATCACGACAGAGTTGATTGAAATTATCAGCGGCGTCGAGTCAATGAAATAAGAAAGGAAATAAATGAAGGGTATCATTTCACAAATAACCGGGCCCGTGGTTGACGTCGATTTTGACGGCTACTTGCCTAAAATCAACGAAGCCATTGAAGTGGTTTATGAAGTTGAGGGCGAGAAAAATAGGCTTGTACTCGAAGTTGCGGCCCAGCTAGGCGATAATCGCGTACGAACGATTGCGATGGATATGAGCGAAGGGCTTACTCGCGGTCTTGAAGCGGTTGCGACCGGTAGACCGATTAGCGTTCCGGTGGGCGAGAAGGTTCTGGGGAGAATTTTTAATGTCGTCGGCGACCTAATCGATGAGGGCGAAAATGTAGAATTCGACAAACATTGGTCTATCCACCGCGATCCTCCGCCGTTTGAAGAACAAAGCACTAAGAGCGAAATTTTTGAGACGGGCATAAAAGTAGTCGATTTGCTAGCTCCTTATGCGAAAGGCGGCAAGGTCGGACTATTCGGCGGTGCGGGCGTAGGTAAAACCGTTATTATTATGGAGCTTATCCACAACGTCGCATTCAAACATAGCGGTTATTCTGTATTTGCGGGCGTAGGCGAAAGAACCCGCGAAGGAAACGACCTTTATCACGAGATGAAGGAAAGTAACGTTTTGGATAAAGTCGCCTTGTGCTACGGCCAAATGAACGAACCGCCTGGGGCAAGAAACCGTATCGCGCTAACGGGTATTACGATGGCCGAATATTTCCGCGACGAGATGGGTCTTGACGTTTTGATGTTTATAGATAACATTTTCCGTTTCTCGCAATCCGGCGCGGAGATGTCGGCGCTTTTGGGACGTATTCCCTCGGCGGTCGGTTATCAACCGACGCTAGCTAGCGAGATGGGTAAATTGCAAGAGCGTATTACTTCGACTAAAAAAGGATCTATTACTTCGGTTCAAGCCGTTTACGTTCCGGCGGACGACCTTACCGACCCGGCTCCTGCAACGGTTTTTGCGCACCTCGACGCTACGACCGTCTTAAACCGCTCGATTGCCGAAAAAGGGATTTACCCTGCGGTCGATCCTCTCGACTCGACTTCAAGAATGCTTGATCCGCAAATTTTGGGTTCAGAACATTACAAAGTCGCAAGAGGCGTGCAAGCCGTACTTCAAAAGTACAAGGATTTGCAGGATATCATAGCGATTTTAGGTATGGACGAGTTAAGCGAAGAGGATAAAGTAGTCGTCGATAGAGCTAGAAAGATAGAGAAATTCTTGTCTCAGCCGTTCTTCGTCGCCGAGGTATTCACGGGAAGCCCCGGAAAATACGTAACTCTTGAAGAAAGCATCGCTGGATTTAAGGGAATTTTAGAAGGCAAATACGACGAACTTCCTGAAAATGCATTTTACATGGTCGGAAACATCGAAGAAGTTATCGCAAAAGCCGAGAAGCTAAAAGCTTAAATTTTAACAAGGAAGCATATATGGATAAACTGCATTTAGAGATAGTAACTCCGCAAGGTCAAGTGTTTTCGGATGACGTTAATAGCGTGGTGCTTCCGGGTAGCGAAGGCGAATTCGGCGTATTGCCGAATCACGCTTCACTAATATCGTTACTAAAAGCGGGCGTTATAGACATTGAGGATAAAGACAAAAAACACGATGTAGTCGCCATAAATTGGGGATATGCAAAGATTGACGAGGGCAAAGTAACTATCCTTGCGGACGGGGCCGTTTATGTGGCCGGCGATAGCGAAAGCGAGCTTGCGAATTCTTTAAATAAAGCAAAAGAACTAATAGAGAGCATGAGTAGTGATACAAATGCTTTTGCTAGCACGATAGCCAAAATGGAAAATGTAGTGAGAGCGCGATAAGTGGGTGGTATAGATATTTTTTTAAACTATCTTTCAAGAAGTAGTTTTATTACGATCGTAGTTCTTGGCTGGTTGTCGATTTATTTTATAGTTAGTTTTACTATTTTATTTTCGAGGATGGCGGGTATTAGCGCTTGGCAAAGGCGCGAGCAAAGCGCGCTCGAAAGCCTGCTTATGGGGGCTAAAAATATCCCTAACGACTCGTCTTTGCGAAAATGCGCTAACGGTAAAATTTCAAAGGAAAAATTAAATGTTTGCATTAGCATGGCCGAAAGAAACGCCACTAGCGGGCTTACTTGGCTAAGCATTATCGCGTCTACCTCTCCGTTTATCGGGTTATTCGGTACGGTTATTTCTATTCTTGAAACATTCTCTCAGCTAGGTACCGGTAACGGTGGGTCGATAAACGTTATCGCCCCTGCGATATCAGAAGCGCTCGTGGCCACCGGCGCCGGAATTTTCGTAGCGATACCCGCATACACTTTTAATCTAGTTATAAAACGAAAAGCATATGAATTGATGAGCGTTATCGAGCGCCAAGCGGACGTGATGATGGCGCTTAAAAAAGAAGACGAGTCCTTGTAATGGCGTTAAAATTTGACGATGAAAAGCCGGAGTTAAATATAACTCCGCTTGTCGATATTATGTTGGTTTTGCTCGCTATTTTAATGGTAACTATGCCTACGCTCGTTTATCAAGAAGATATTGCTTTACCAGATGGCTCAAAAACTAAAACTTCTACCGCAAAGCAAAAAGATCTAATCGTCTACGTAACGGCGGAGCGAAAGGTGAGAATAGAGCAAAGCACGATGAATTTGCCCGAGCTTCCCGATAATTTAGCGCTAATCGGCGCAAAGTACGACAAGAGCTCGCCCATATATATAAAAGCCGACAAAAATTTAAAATACGACGACGTTATGTTTGTGCTTAAAAGTCTAAAAAACGTCGGTTTCAACAAAGTTGCGCTAGAAACAAACGGATAAAATGCCAAGCAAAGTAAAATTTCCTACTATTAGTTCTTTTTTCGTCGCTTTATCGATATATTTATCGATAGTCGTCGTATTATTTATCAAGCTTACGTTTTTTACCGAGCCTGCCAAAAAATATACCGACGACAAAGACGCTTTTATGGATATTATTATGGATGAGCGCGAAATTTCAGAAACGGTTAAGGCCCCGAAACAAGCCGATAAAATAGTGAAAGAAAATAAACCCGAGCCAAAAAACGAGCCCAAAGAAGAACCGAAAAAAGAGACTACGAATAAGCCGGTTCCCGACGAGCCTTTACCGCAGCCTAGCATACCTACTCCGCCCAAAGAGCAGCCTAAACCCGAGCCAAAGCCCGAAATTCCTACTCCTATCGAAAAATCTGAGCCCGTCAAAGAAGAGCCCAAGCCTGACCTAAAAAATTTATTCAGCGACATAGACACGACAAAGCTAAAAAAAGATAACGGCATCGCCAAAACTCAACCGAAAGAGCAGAGCCGTAAAAAAAGCGAGAGCGCAAATTCTGCAAATTTGCAAGAGGCCAGCGATATTATAAAAAGTATGCAAATCGATAAAGTTTCAAAAACGCCGAAATCGCAAATGACCGGCACTTACGATCCTCTTAGAGGCGCTATACAGAAACAAATCGAGCGAAAATGGCGAAGCTATAAGGCTAACTCTAATAATTCCGCCAAAATAAAGGTAACTATCGACGCTGTCGGAAATTTTAGCTATGAAATCTTGGAACTTTCCTATGATGAGGAATTTAACGGCAAAGTTAGGGAATGTTTAGAGCGCCTAACGCAGGAAAAATTTCCTTTCTCGAAAGACGGAATTTTAGAATTTAATATAAATTTGCAAGATAAATTAGAATAAAATTTAAAATTTTAAGATACATTACGCCTCGAATTTTAAACCAAAATACGGAGAAAATATGAAAAAGGTATTTCTTTTTTTATGTACGGCGATTAGCCTTTTTGCTGCCGATGCTACGATGTCGATTATAAATCAAGGCGTCGCTTTGCCTAAAATTGCGTTGCAAGATGCTACCACCGCGGTAGGCGACCAAAATTTTAAAGATAAATTCTTTAAGATAATGTTTAACGATTTAAAAGTTAGCTCGGACTTTGAAGTCGTCGAGGATAACGTGCCGTCTTCTTATGAAGGCAATACACAAACCAATACCATGAGCGACAAGGGCGTGGAGCTAATTTTAAGATACGCGTTAGAAGGCTCGCAAAATTCGCCTTTAACGTTAAAAGTAAAGCTGATTAACGCAAAAACGGCAACGACTAAATACGAAAAAATTTACACGATGCCGGAAGGTTCAAAATATCCGTTTTTAGCGCATAAAAGTATCGTTGAATTAACCAAGGAACTAAATTTACCGCCTGTTGGCTGGATGGAAAAATATATAATTTTTTCAAAATATACATCCGCTCGCCAAAGCTCCATTATAGTAGCCGACTATACGCTAACTTATCAAAAAACTATAATTAGCGGAGGGCTAAACATATTTCCTAAATGGGACGGCGCCGATCAAAGTACGTTTTTCTATACGGCGTACGTAAATAACAAGCCTACGCTATTTAAGTACAATCTAGCAAGCGGTACGAAAACCAAAATCATCGATAGCTTGGGAATGTTAATCGCCTCCGACGTCAGCAAAGACGGAAGTAAAATTTTGCTAACTATGGCGCCGAAAGATCAGCCCGATATTTACGTATATAACGTAAATACTAAAAATTTAACGCAGGTTACGAACTATCCCGGTATTGACGTAAACGGAAATTTTGTGGATAACGATCAAAAGATAGTGTTTGTCTCCGATAGGCTAGGTTACCCGAACATCTTTGCCACCGGCGTAAACGGCGGCGGAGCGGTAGAACAGATGGTATTTCACGGCAAAAACAACAATTCGGTTAGTACGTTTGAGAATTATATCGTTTATTCAAGCCGCGAAGAGAGCTCGGAAGGCGGAAGTTTTAATATTTACCTAATTTCTACGCAAACCGACTTTATCCGTCAATTAACGGCAAGCGGAAAGAATAACTATCCTAGATTTTCGAGCGACGGACAGAGCGTCGTATTTATAAAACAGCTCGGCGGCCAAAGTTCTTTGGGCGTAATTAGGCTAAATGAGAATAGAAGTTTCCAATTTCCGTTAAAAATCGGCAAAATTCAGTCGATTGATTGGTAAAATATTAAAATTTTGTGGTATAATTGCGGTCAAATTTTTTAAAAAGGATCTAGTATGAAAAAAGTAGTTCTAGTAAGTGTTGCCGTAGCGGCTTTAGTATTCAGCGGTTGTAGCTCAAAAAATCCGGAAGTCGATATGAATGCAAATTCAAATCAAGCCGATAATTCAAATGCTATGAGCGACGCCGATAGGCTAGCTGCGCTTATCGCTAATATCGAAAGTCAAGTTAAAAGCGTATACTTTGATTTCGACAAATTTAACATAAAAGCAGACCAGCAAGGCGTGGTAAGCGCTAATGCTGCCGTATTTAACCAGGCTGATGCTCAGCCCCTATCTATTAAAGTAGAAGGCAACTGCGACGAGTGGGGTACCGACGAATACAACTACGCTCTTGGTCTAAAAAGAGCAAAAAGCGTTAAAGACGCTCTTGTAAGAGATGGCGTAAACGCTGATAGAATCGCCGTAGTTAGCCTTGGCGAAAGCAATCCTGTTTGTACAGAAAAATCAAAAGCTTGCGACGCTCAAAATAGACGCGTAGAATTCAAAGTTCTTCCATAATTCGTAATGAATAAAATAACCCTCGCGGCTCTAAGTTTAGGAGCCGCTCTCTCTTTATACGCAGAAGTTTCAGCCTTCGATGCCGGTAATATAAATAGTGCCAATCCTTACGGTTTAACAGATAGCGAAAAAACAGCTTTAAACAATAAACGAAGCGTGCAGAATATAGAAGAAAATATAAATAGCGTTTCGGAGCAATTGCAAGGTTTGCAAAGTCTTATAGAGAGCATAAATCTAAGACTTAATAAATTAGAGCAAAGAATAAGCGACGTAGAGCTAAAAGTTAACGGCGATACGGATAGTTCGGGTACGAATTTGGCATCTTTGAAAGCTTATATTGATGAAACGAGAGATATTCAGGAAAAAAATTATAAAAATATTACCGCTACGCTAAATAAACTCGGCGCATTAATAGATAAAAAATCCAGCGACTCTAATAACCAAAAAGAAAAAACAAAATCAGAGCCTACTAGCTCAAGCGATACGAATTCCGACTTTTCTAAAAAGGCCAATAAAGACGTAATGTTCTATGCGATTAGTCTATTTAATGCCGGTAAAACTTCCGAAGCGGCGGAACAATTTGAGTATTTGGTAAAAAAGGGGCACAAACCCGCGGCTTCTAATTTCTACCTGGGCGAGATCGCTTATAAACAAAAAGCATATAGTACCGCGATACAATATTATCAAAAAAGTATTCAATCTAACGACAAAGCAGATTACACCGCAAAACTTCTTTATCACACCGCGATTAGCTTCGATAAAATCGGCGATACCCAAAGCGCAAATCGTTTCTACAAAGCGCTAAAAGCCGGCTATCCCGATAGCAGCGAGGCGAAAGCCGCTCCGAATCGCAACTAAATTTTAAGTCTATTTCGCTATAATCTCGCATTATTTTTTAAAGGAGATAGTGTGAGTAAAGATCAAGTTGTTACAATGTTTTATGAGCTAAAAGACGCCAAAACAGGCGAAATTTTAGAGTCGAATATGCAAGGCGGTTCGCAAATTTCGTTTATTACGGGGCGCGGACATATTATAGAAAAACTCGAAGAAGAAGTCGCCAGATTAAAAGCGGGCGACAAAAAAGAGATAAACCTAAAAGCTTCCGAGGCGTGCGGCGAATACGATAATAGCGCCGTTCAGACATTGCCGAAAGAGCAATTTGCGGGCATCGATTTGCACGAAGGGATGGAGCTTTTCGGTCAAGGCGAAAGCGGCGAGAGCGTACGCGTAATCGTAAAAGAGATTAAAGGCGACGAGGTTACGGTCGATTTTAATCACCCGTATGCCGGCAAAGACTTGACGTTTAACGTCGAAATTTTAGAGATTCGCGAAGCTAGCGAAGACGAAAAGGCTACGGGCATGGTAGCGGGCGCGCATACCTGCGGATGCGGCGGACACGACCACGGGCACGGTCACCATCATCACGGCGAGGGCGAGTGTTGCGGCGGACACGGCCATGGACATTCTCACGGCGGAGAATGCGGATGCGCCAACGGTCTGGCGTACGATGACGATGAGGACGAAGATGACCACGGCCAAGGCGGATGCTGCGGACATTGTCACTGAGAAACGAAATGGATTTTGCATTTATATTCGCCGGACAAGGCAGTCAGGCAGTAGGTATGGGGCGAGAATTCTACGATAATTTTGCCTCTGCGCGTGAGCTTTTAGAGAATGCGAGCGACGAGTTGAAGATCGATTTTAAGCACTTGATTTTCGAGCCCAACGAGCTAATAAATAAAAGCGAATTTACGCAGCCGGCCATCGTGCTAAATTCGCTAATGAGCTATCTAGCGCTTAAAGAAAATTTCGGCGCGATGCCTAAATTTAGCCTAGGGCATTCTTTGGGAGAGTTTAGCGCTCTTGCCGTTAGCGGAGCGTTTAGTTTTATAAATGCGCTAAAAATCGTACGTCTTAGGGGGCAACTGATGCAAAAGGCGTGCGAGGATAAAGACGTTTCGATGAGCGTAGTTTTAGGTTTAGACGATAGCGTCGTAGAGGAGATTTGTCTCGGCGCGCAAAGCAAAGGCGCTAAAATTTACGCCGCAAACTATAATAGCGACGGACAGATCGTCGTAGCGGGTCTAAAAGAGGATTTGGCAAAATTTGAAAGCGCCTTCAAAGATGCGGGCGCAAAGCGCGTAATGGCGCTAAATATGTCTGTTATTAGCCACTGCGAGCTTTTAAAACCCGCTAGCGACGAGCTTGCCGCAAATATTAAAGACATGATAAACGATAAATTCTCTCCAGTCATTTCAAATGCTACGGCGCGCCCTTATAATACGAAAGATGAAGCGCTAAATTTACTAAAAGACCAGCTCGTAAAGCCGGTTTTATACAAACATAGTATTAAAGCCCATGAAACGGAAGTAGACGCGTTTATCGAGCTGGGCGCCGGCGTGCTTAAAGGGATAAATAAAAAAGTCGTCTCAAAGCCTACGTATAGCATAACCGATTTAAAAAGCCTAGAAGAGACGTTAAAGGAGATCGCGTGATAGCAATACTCGGAGCAATGCAAGAGGAAGTGGCTCCGCTTTTGGAGGCCGTGAGCGAATATAAAGAGGTAAGACACGCGAACAATACGTTTTATTTGGCGAAATTCGAGGGACGCGAGCTAGTTATCGCGTATTCAAAAATCGGTAAGGTAAACGCGGCGATTACGACGAGTGCGATGATAGAAAAATTCGGCGCTAAAAAGCTGCTTTTTACGGGCGTAGCGGGAGCGCTCAATCCGAACCTAAAAATAGGCGACATGCTTTACGCGACGTCTTTGGTCCAGCACGATCTGGATATTACGGCGTTTGGACATCAGCCGGGTTACGTGCCCGGTACTAGCGTGTTTATAAAAAGCGATGAAAATTTAAATGCAATCGCCTCACGGGTAGCCGCTGAAAGCGGGTTAAATTTGCAAAGCGGCATAATCGCCACGGGCGATCAGTTTATCTGCGAAAAAAGTAAAAAAGAGTGGATAAAAACTACCTTTAATGCCGACGCTACCGAGATGGAGGGCGCTAGCGTGGCGCTAGTTTGCGAAAGTCTAGGAGTGCCGTTTTTCGTACTTCGCGCTATTAGCGACGAGGCGGGCGGCGGAGCGGAGTTTGACTTTGACGAGTTTTTAAATAGCTCGGCAAAAATTAGCGCGAATTTCATGCTTGAAATGGTTAAGAGTTTATGATAGATCTAAGTAAACGACTACTTCGCCAAGTAGGGCAAACGAACGCAAAATACAAGATGGTCGCCGGCGGAGACCGCGTATTGCTAGGCCTTAGCGGCGGCAAGGACAGCTTGGCGCTCGCTCACGTGCTAAAACACATGCAAAACGTAACGCCACAAAAATTTAGCTTTGAGGCCGTGACTTTAAGCTACGGAATGGGCGAAAACTACGACTATCTAACCGCGCACTGCGAGGAGCACGGTATCAAGCACAATGTGATAGATAGCTCCATCTTTGAGATTTCGAAGGAAAAAATCCGTAAAAATTCCAGCTTTTGCAGCTTTTTCTCGCGTATGAGGCGCGGTTATCTTTATAGCTATGCGCTTGCGAACGGTTTTAATAAATTAGCCATCGCTCACCATTTAGACGATGCCGTCGAGAGCTTTTTTATGAATTTTACCTATAACGGCGCGCTGCGGACGCTCGCTCCGAAATATATGGCCAAAAACGGTATCGAGGTAATTCGTCCGTTTATTTTCGTACGCGAAAGGCAGCTGCGAGAAAACGCCGTGCGAAACGGGCTTACCGTCATCGGCGACGAGGCGTGCCCCGCGATGAGATTTGACGTCAAGATGCCTCACGCTAGAGCCGAGACTAAGGTACTTTTGGCAAATTTAGAAAAGCAAAATCCCAAGCTTTTTACGTCGCTTAAAGCGGCGTTTGAAAACATCCATACCGATACCTTTTTTAGCAGTGCGAATTTTATTCAAAGCGACGACG
>NZ_CAJPMA010000044.1 GCF_905371695.1 uncultured Campylobacter sp.
GTAGTCTTTCAAATACGCGCCGTAAAATCTAGCCTCGCCCTTAAAATCGCTCGTTTTTCCTAGAAGTTTTAGTCTGAAATGCCCGCCTTCAAAGCTTTGTATATTAAAAATAGAGTTAACAAACTCGCCCGTAACGTCCGTCGCGTCTAACTCCAAGCTTTTACCCTCTTTTAGCGGCTTAATCGCAAGTCCCAAGCGACCCTGCTTAGGAAAACCGTTAAGCGCCAGCGCGTCGCCGTTTTTAGCGACTTCAAAACGCTCGAAAGGCAGCGTGCGGTTTAGATCGGACAAGATTAGCTTCGCGTCATTGGCGTATAAATTTAGCGCGAAATTTTGCTCGTTTTTACTCGTGGAGTTAGTCTCGCTAATTAAATCAAGCCCGCTAGTATAAATATTTACCGCGCCGTTTTTTACGTCGAAATTTAGCGCCTTGCTCGCCGTCTGCCCGCTTACGTCGCCGCCTTTTACTAAAATTTTAAAATCGTCGCTTTCGTAAGGCGAGCCGTCTTTTTTAACGAACGGTAGGCTAAATTTTCCTCCCGCCGCTTCTATCTCAAAGTCTTTAAAATCGCTCGTTTTTACGCTGATAAAGCTTATTTGATTAACGCCGATTTGCTTTAAAAGCGGCGAAAATTTCAGCAGTTCGTTCGCGGCGGGCGCGTAAATTTCGTTTTGCGCTCCCAGCGTTAAGAAAACGCCTAAATTTTGAACGTCGATCTTCGTTTGAGCGCCGCTAAAATCAAGCTTTGCGCTAACGGGCTCGTCTTTAATCTCTAAAATTTTAGCCGCCCCCGCGCTTAGGTCTAAATTTTTAAGCGCGCCCGTAAATTCCCCCGCGCTTTTATTTATATCTATCGCGCCCTTTAAATCGGCGTTAAAAAAATCCATCCCGAAGCCGCGCGCGTCGATTTTTAAAAGGTCTGAATTTATTAAATCCACCTCCGCGCTTTTCGCGCTAAATTTCGCGCCGCTAATGTTAAGCCTAGGCTCGCCGGTTAAAAATTTGCCGTTTGCTAGAACTTCGCCGGAGCTAAAATCTATATCAAGCCGCAGCGCGCCGTCCGTTTTGCCGCTCGTTTGCGTTACGGGCACTACGATATCGTAGGCTTTTAAAATGTCGTTAATCGCGCCGTCGTAGTTGGTTTTGCTCTTTAAATTTAGCGTAAGTCCCGCCCTCTCGCCGAACATTTCGTAGATCGTCAAATTCGATCCTTCAAGCGTCTTACCTTTATAGCTAGGCTTTACTAGCTCAAAGCTTAAATTTCCCTCTTTTAATTCGATGTTTGCGGATTCTACGTCCGCCGCGGGTAATTTAGGATGAAATTTTACATTTAAATTTTTAGCCGATCCGCTCGCGTTTAGATCGTTTAAAAAAAATTCGCTTTTTGCGAGGTCTACTTTACCGTTAAGCTCGCTAATCTCGTAATCTTGCGCGATTATATAGCCGTAAATCCAATTTTTTATCTCGCTATCAAGTCCCGTTTTTCTCGCCAGCGCGTCCATGAAATTTTTAAGCGAACCCGCGCGAACGTTTTTGGCTTTATAAATTACTCGCTCTTTTAGCATTTCTACTTCGACGCCGCCCGTTAGCTCGTAACTTGAAATTTCCCCCTTAAAAGCGTATTTTTGCGCTTTAAAATTCGCGCTTCCCGCACCTTTAATACTTACGTTAAAATCTTTAAATTCTAAGCCTTTTATAATAATCTCGTCCGTATTTTCGCTAGTTTGACTCGCAAATTCCAAATCGACGGCGAAATTTGGGCTATCTACGAAAAAGACGTTGTCTTTAAATAAAATTTTATACTCGCTATCTCCGAGCTGTACGCTTTTAAGCTCTATCTCGCTAAAAAGCCTATCTATCCAAAGCGCTTTTTTGCTAAGACCTAGCAGATACTCGCCCGAATTTTTCTCGTTAGACGCGGCGGAGGGTCTAGGCAGCTTAATTTTTTGCGCCCTTACAATTAGTTTTTTATCTAGTTTTATGTATAATCGCTGCAAATTCACGCCGCCCAGATCTAGCGCGTCGATTTTTATTCCGTATTTTAAAAGTATAAGAAACGAAAGTATCAAGATGATAAAAAATTTTATAAAAAATCCGTATCTAGCTATTTTTTTCGATATTTTAGTCATTTTTTCCCTAAGCGTTTTCGTATATTTAGCTCGTCCCATCGCCACTAGCAAGGTCGTTTTTATCCCAAAAGGCGGCGTGGGCGAAATTATATCTTATTTAGCTAATCGCAACTTTAACGTCGGCCCCGTCGATCGCTACGCCATTTATCTCATCGGTCGCCCGCAATCGGGATGGATAGATATGCAAGGCGGCGAGCTTGCCAGGATCGATTTTTTAAAGCGCCTTACTACGGCGAAAGCCGCAATGACGCAAATTACGCTAATTCCAGGCGAAACGCGCATAGTGTTTTTAAATCAAATAGCTTCCGAGCTAAATTTAGACGCTAAAATTTTAAACGAGCAATACGAAGCGCTTGCGCCGCTTCCAGACGGCTTTTTAACGCCTAATACCTATAAAATTCCGCTAGGCATCAGCGAGCGTCATCTGGCTTATTATCTGGTAAATTCCTCCAAAAAAGCCCACGAGGAGCTAGCGCGCAAAATTTACGGTGAGTTCGACGAAAAAAGATGGTTTAAAATTTTAACTATCGCTTCGGTTATCCAAAAAGAAGCCGCAAACGAAGCTGAAATGCCAACGGTCGCTTCCGTCATCTACAACCGCCTAAATAAAGGCATGCGCTTGCAAATGGACGGAACGCTAAATTACGGCGTTTATTCGCACGAGGCGGTAACCGCGGAGCGCATCCGCACCGATATGAGCGAGTTTAACACTTACCTTAACGACGGCTTGCCTCCGACTCCCGTTTGCGCCGTCAGCATAGCCGCGATAAAAGCCGCGATAAATCCTGCGAATACGGAGTTTTTATATTTCGTGCTGGACAGGAAAACGGGTAAACATAAATTCGCCAAAACCTTAGCCGAGCATAATCAAAACGTAGCGGCGCAAAGGTAAAATTTGGCTAAAATTCGCGATTTTACAACTATTCTTAATCAAACTTTGGCTAAATTTTATCCAAAATTTCGGAGGCTTAAATGAGGGAAATAATCTGGACGAAAACCGACGAAGCTCCGCTTCTTGCTAGCTACTCGCTGCTGCCGATTTTGCGTTTATTCTTAGGAAGCGCGGGCATCGATCTAAAAATAGCCGACATTTCGCTAGCGGGGCGAATTCTGGCGAAATTTAACCTAGTTAACGACGATTTAAAGGCTCTGGGCGAGCTTACGCAAAGCCCCTTTGCCAACATAATAAAACTTCCAAATATCTCCGCTACGATCCCGCAGCTAACCGCCGCTATCGCAGAGCTTCGCGCGAAAGGTTACGATCTGCCCGAATTTACGCAAACGCCCGCAAGCGACGAGCAGAAAAAAATAGCCGAAAAATACGCTAGCGTGCTCGGAAGCGCGGTAAACCCTGTGCTTCGCGAAGGCAACTCCGATCGCCGCGTAGCGCCCGCGGTAAAGGCATACGCCCGCGCGAACCCGCACGATAACGGCAAATGGAGCAAAGACGTAAAAACCCGCGTCGCGCATATGGACGGGGGCGATTTTTACGAGAACGAACGCAGCGTTACGGCGGACGCGGACGACGTTTTTAGCGTAAAATTTTGCTCAAAAAGCGGCTGCGCGAGACTAAAAGAAATTAACGTCCAAAAAGGTGAGATAATCGACGCGACTATTTTAAGCGCGGGCAAATTGCGGGAATTTTACGCGGAGGCTTTTGAAGCGGCTCGGCGCGAGGATTTGCTAATTAGCCTGCATTTAAAAGCCACGATGATGAAGGTAAGCGACCCAGAAATTTTCGCTCGCGCGCTTGAAGTTTATTTTGCGGAAATTTTTAGCGATTACGGTGAGGCGCTGGATTCTTGCGGCGCGAAGGCCAAAAATGGGCTAAAAGATATGTTTGAAAAAATTTCTACGCTAACTAAGCCCGTTCGAGACGAAATTTTAGCGAAATTTGGCGAAATTTTAGCCCGCAAAGCGCAAATCGCAATGGTAGACAGCGAGCGCGGAATTAGCAATTTTCACATCCCAAACGACGTCATCATCGACGCTTCTATGCCCGCTCTTTTAAGAAATTCAGGGCGTATGAAAGATAAAGACGGACGATTTAAAGAGACGCTAGCGATCATTCCCGATCGCACCTACGCGACGCTTTACGAAGCGGCGATTAAAAATTTAAAAGAGCGCGGCGCAATCGACGCAGCGAGCGCGGGCAGCGTAGCTAACGTCGGATTAATGGCTAAAAAAGCCGAAGAGTACGGCAGCCACGATAAAACTTTTATCGCCGGCGAGGACGGGGAATTTAAGGTCTTTAACGCCAAAAAAGAGGAAATTTTTAAATTCCGCGCGCAAAAGGGCGATATTTTTAGGATGACGCAGACTAAGGAAGACGCCGTGCGAAGCTGGCTAGATTTGGCACTTGAAAGAGCGAAAATTACGAGCGAACCGCTAATTTTTTGGCTTGACGAAAACCGCGCGCACGATAGAGAAATTTTAGCTAAATTTAAAGCTCGCGAGGGCGAATTTATCGCGGCGGGCGCGGAATTTGAAATATTAGATTACGCAAGCGCCTGCGAAAAAACGCTAAATTTAATCCGCGAAGGCAAAAACGTAATTAGCGTTACCGGCAACGTTTTGCGCGATTATTTGACCGATTTGTTCCCGATTTTAGAGCTAGCGAGCAGTGCGAAAATGCTCTCTATCGTGCCGCTATTAAACGGGGGCGGGCTTTACGAGACGGGCGCGGGCGGGACCGCGCCGATGCTGGCTAGGGAATTTATAGAAAAAAATCACCTTAGCTGGGATAGTCTGGGCGAGTATTTGGCGCTGGGCGCGTCTCTAGAAAAATTTGCGCTTAAAAATAACGATAAAAACGCGAAAATTTTAGCCTCCGCGCTTGATGAAGCCATCGGCGAATATCTAACGCACAAGCGCTCGCCTAGCCCTAAAATAGGCGAACCCGACGCTAGAACGAGTCATTATTATCTAGCACTTTACTGGGCTAGAGCGCTTGGTGGCTCTAAAAGCGAAAACGAAAGCCCAGGCGCTAAATTCGAGCAAATAGCGCGCGAATTAGAGCGAAACGAGGAGCGAATTTTAAGCGAGCTAAACGCGAGACAAGGCGAGGCGGCGGCGCTAGGCGGATACTTTTCTTTAAACGACGAGGCGGCTACGCGCGCTATGCGCCCGAGCCCTACACTAAATAAAATAATAGGTTGAAACGATGAAAATAGGAATAATAGGCGCCGGAAACGTCGGCGCGAGTATAGCTTACGCGCTAGCGATGCGCGGAACGTGCGATCAAATCGCTCTTGTGGACATTTTTGCGGACGTAGCGCGCGCAAAAGCGATAGACGTATCGCAAGCGGCATGCGTATTTACTGGCGAGTCTAGCGCTACGGGGGGCGACGATTTCGCGCTTTTAAAAGGGGCGGACGTCGTAATAATAACGGCCGGCAGCCCGCGTAAAGAGGGCCAAACGCGCGAGGATTTATTGCTAAAAAACGCGGTCGTCGTGCGTTCTAGCGCGCAAAATATAGCAAAATTTGCGCCTGATGCCGTGATTATCGTGGTTACCAATCCGCTTGACGCGATGGTCTGGGTCGCTCGGGAGGCTAGCGGTTTTGACAAAGCTCGCGTAATCGGAATGGCGGGCGAGCTAGATAGCGCCAGATGCCGTTTTGAAGCCGCGGCGATTAGCGGGCTTAAAGCTAGCGAGATTAGCGCGAAGGTAATCGGCGCGCACAATGATAAAATGATCGTAGCGCGGCAAAACGTAAGCGCGGAATTTAGCGCGGACGAGTTTGAAATTTTAAAGCAAGAAACGGCTAACGGCGGCGCTAAAATCGTAAAACTGCTCGGCACTTCGGCGTATTACGCGCCTGCTGCGGGCGTAGTAAAAATTTGCGAGGCGATCAAATTGGCGCGAAATTACGAGGCGGACGCGGCAAACGCGCGCGCTGGCGGCGAAAATTTGAGCGTGAAAACCTTATGCGCTAGCGTAATATTAGGCGACGAGCTAGCCTGCGGGCGCGAAATAAGACTAAACTCGCGCGGCGTGAGCGAGATATTAAAGCCTAATTTAGACGCGAAAGAGGCGGAAAATTTAGCGCAAAGCGAGGCCGAAATTTCAAAAAATATCAAATTTTTAAAAGAAAATTTGCGATGAATATACACGAATACCAGGCTAAGCGAATTTTTAAAGACTATGGTATAAACGTAGCTAACGGCGCAGTCTGCGAAAATTTGGAGCAAGCGGCGTTTGCCCTGGGACTTTTAAACAAAGGCGCGACGGGCGAAGATTTTAACGGCGAAAATTTAGGCGCGAGTTTGCCTTTAAATGGCGAAATTTTCGCCGTAAAAGCGCAAATTCACGCGGGCGGTAGAGCCCTTGCGGGCGGAGTAAAACTGGTAAAGGGCAAAGAGCGGGCCTTGCAGACGGCAAAAGAGCTGCTGCGATCGCGGCTAATCACGCCCCAAACGCCTCCTAGCGGACTTCCCGTAGATAAAATTTACGTCGAAGAGGCGCTAAAATTTAACCGCGAAATTTATCTAAGCCTGGCTTTTGACAGAAACGCCGAGCGCCTAGCTTTAATCGTCTCAAAACAAGGCGGAACGAGCGTCGAACAAATAGCTAGCGAGCATCCTGAGTTTATTAAAAACGTAAGTATCGATCCGCAAATCGGGCTTTGCGACTTTCACGCGCAAGAGCTCGTTAAATTTTTAGAACTCGATAAAGAGCGGTTTTTAAAATTTTACGATTTGCTCGGCAAAATTTATAAAATTTACGTAGAAAAAGACGCGAATTTAATAGAAATCAATCCGCTCGTGCAAACGGACGAAGGCGAATTTTACGCGATGGACGCAAAGATTAGCTTTGACGATAGCGCGCTCTTTCGCCGCCCAGAGATCGCGGCGCTCGCAGACCCCGCTCAAAGCGACGCGAGCGAGAACGTAGCAAAATCGCAAAGGCTAAATTACGTAAAACTTGACGGCAACGTCGGCTGCGTCGTAAACGGCGCGGGGCTTGCGATGGCTACGATGGATATTATTAAAGAGCTAGGCGGCAAGGCGGCGAACTTCCTAGACGTGGGCGGCGGCGCGACCAGCGAAGGCGTAGCGCGGGCGTTCGGGCTAATTTTAAAAGACGAGCGCGTGCGGGTAATTTTCGTAAATATTTTCGGCGGCATCGTCCGCTGCGACCGCATCGCGCAAGGTATCTTGCAAGCATGCGAGAGCCTAAATTTACGCGTCCCCGTAGTCATCAGGCTAGACGGCACGAACGCGGAGGCGGCGCGCGAAATTTTGCGAAATTCGGGACTAAAAGGGCTGCATACGAGCGAAAATTTACTAGACGGCGCGAAGCTCGCCGTATCGCTAGCCAAGGCGAATTTAGGTGAAATTTTAAGCGACGGCGAAAATTCGGGCGGCGCGCCCTTTCAGAACGCTTTTAAAGGCGAAAAATGAGCATTTTAATAGATAAAAACACTCGCGTAATCGTGCAGGGCATTACGGGCAAAGAAGGTGGCTTTCATACACAAAGCTGCCTAGAATACGGCACCAAAATCGTAGCGGGCGTTACGCCGTTTAAAGGCGGTCAAACGCATCTTGGCGTTCCCGTATTTAATAGCGTAAAAGAGGCTAGGCAAAGCACGGGCGCGGAAGTTAGCGTTATTTTCGTGCCGGCGGCGTTTTGCGCTCGCGCGATAATCGAAGCCGCGGACGCGGGCGTAAAGCTTTGCGTAGTAATCACCGAGCACGTCCCTATACTTGATATGCTAGCGGCGAAATCCTACGCTACAAAGCGTGGTATGAAGATAGTAGGGCCTAATTGCCCGGGCATCATAAGCGCCGATGAGTGCAAAATAGGCATCATGCCCGCAAACGTCTTTAAAAAAGGCGAAATAAACGTAGGCATCGTCTCGAAATCGGGCACTCTAACCTACGAAGCGGCCAATCAAATCCAAAAAGCGGGCTTTGGCGTAAGCACGGCGGTAGGCATCGGCGGCGACGCGGTGATAGGGCTAGCCTACGACGAGCTTTTAGAAGAATTCGCAAAAGACGAGGACACGAGCGCGGTCGTGATGATCGGCGAAATAGGCGGCGAGCTAGAAAGTAAGGCTGCGGCGCGCATTAAGGATTTAAATAAGCCCGTCGTAGCCTTCATAGCAGGGGCTAGCGCCCCCAAAGGCCGTAAAATGGGGCACGCCGGAGCGATAATAAATTCTTCAAACGCAAGCGCGGAAGCGAAGTATGAAAATTTAGCGGGCTGCGGCGCTCATATCGTAAGAAATCCCGCTAAAATCGGCGAAAAATTACGCGAAATTTACGAAGAAGGAAAATTTTATGTTAGTAATTGAAAATGCGCCCGTCTGGGTAGACGAGAGCCGCTGTAAGGCCTGTGACGTCTGCGTGAGCTACTGCCCCGCGGGCGTGCTGGCTATGCGCGTGGAGCCGCATGCGGTGCTAGGCAAAATGATAGAAGTCGTATATCCGCACGCCTGTATCGGGTGTCGCGACTGCGAGCTGCATTGCCCGGACTTTGCGATTTACGTAGCGGATAAGGGCTTTAAATTCGCCAAATTAACCGCCGAAAGCAAAGAACGCGCGGCGGCGGTAAAAGCGAATAAATTTCAAAAATTAAAGGCTTAAAAATGCAAAATTTTACCTGTAAATTTTTTTCTTTAAAGCGCGAAAATTTTAGCCGCGTCGCGACGCGAAAGGACGCGCTATGAGAGAGCTGATAGCTACCGGAAACGAACTGGTCGCAAGAGCGGCGGTCGAGTGCGGATGTAACTTTTTCGGCGGTTATCCGATCACGCCTAGCAGCGAGATCGCTCACGAGCTAAGCGTACTGCTGCCGCGCGCTGGCGGGACGTTTATCCAAATGGAAGACGAGATAGCGGGCATTAGCGTAGCTCTGGGCGCGGCGATGAGCGGGGCTAAGGCTATGACGGCAAGCTCCGGTCCCGGCATATCGTTAAAAGCCGAGCAGATCGGGCTAGGCTTTATCGCCGAAGTGCCGCTCGTTATAGTAAACGTAATGCGCGGCGGCCCTAGCACGGGGCTTCCTACTCGCGTGGCGCAGGGCGATATCTTGCAAGCTAAAAACCCCACTCACGGCGACGTAAATATGATCGTGCTAGCCCCTAGCAGCCTACGCGAATGCTACGAAACGACAGTACACGCGTTTAATCTCGCCGCGCGGTTTATGACGCCCGTAATGCTGCTTTTAGACGAAACGATCGGACATATGCAAGCAAAGGTAAGTTTACCTGAAATTTCGGAGCTTAAAATCGCTCGCCGCGCGAAATTTACGGGCGAGCCTAGCGAATATAAGCCATATAAAGCAGCATCCGACGAACCCGCGACGCTAAATCCGTTTTTTACCGGCTACCGCTACCACGTAACAGGGCTTCACCACGGCGAAACCGGCTTTCCGACCGAGGACGGCGAGATAGTGGCTAAAAACATCGCGAGGCTTTTTAATAAAATCGACGCGCATACGGACGAGATAGAAATTTACGAAAATTTTATGACGCAAGACGCCGAAATTTGTATTATCGCCTACGGCAGCGTCGCGCTAGCCGCAAAGCAGGCGGTGTTAAATTTGCGCGAAAAAGGCGTAAAAATAGGGCTGTTTAAGCCCGTTTCGCTATTTCCCGCGCCCGCGCAAAAGCTGCGCGAAATCGCGGCGAAATTTAGCAAAATTTTAATCTGCGAGCTAAATTTGGGTCAATACGCGGGAGAAATTCGAAAAATCACTCTAAAAGCGGACTTGGCTACGCTATTTAAAGCAAACGGCAGACCGATCAGTCCTAGCGAGATAGAGGCCGCGGTAAAAGAAAATTTCGGAGAAAACTATGGCATTTAACTACGATAAATATCTGCGAACCGACAAGATGCCCACGCTGTGGTGCTGGGGCTGCGGCGACGGCGTAATACTAAAAAGCGTAATACGCGCCGTAGACGAGCTGGGCTGGGATATGAACGACGTTTGCGTGGTATCTGGTATCGGGTGCAGCGGGCGATTTTCGAGTTACGTTAATTGCAACACCGTCCACACCACGCACGGCCGCGCTATCGCTTACGCTACGGGTATAAAGCTGGCAAACCCGAGCAAGCACGTAATCGTAATCACGGGCGACGGCGACGGACTAGCCATAGGCGGCAACCACACTATCCACGGCTGTCGCCGAAATATCGGGCTAAATCATATCTTAATCAACAACTTTATCTATGCGCTCACCAACTCGCAAACCAGCCCGACTACGCCGCGCGGATTTTGGACGGTGACGGCGCAATACGGAAACGTAGATCCCAGCTTTGATGCTTGCGAGCTGGCTATCGCGGCGGGAGCGAGCTTCGTAGCGCGCGAGAGCGTGATAAATCCCGAACGGCTAACCAAACTTTTCGTAGAGGGCTTTAAGCACGACGGATATAGTTTTTTCGACGTATTTTCAAACTGCCACGTAAATCTGGGCCGTAAAAATAAAATGGGCGAGGCGACGCAAAATTTAGAATGGATCAAATCCCGCCTTGCTAATAAAGCAAAATTTGACGCCATGAGCGAGGATGAGCGAGCCGGGCTATTTCCGGCGGGAGTACTGCACCAAAGCGAGCGCACGGAATACACCAAAGCCTACGCGCGCGTAATCGCCGCGGCGAAAAACGGCGAAAAGATCGATTTCGGAGAGCTAAAATGAAAAAACAATTGCGTTTCGTGGGCGTAGGCGGGCAGGGCGTCATCTTAGCGGGCGAAATTTTAGCCGCCGCAAAAATAGAAGCGGGCGGATACGGCGTCAAGGCCTCGACCTACACGTCGCAAGTGCGAGGGGGGCCGACCAAGGTCGATATTATCCTAGACGAGCGGGAAATTTTATATCCTTACGCAAACGAAGGCGAGATAGATTTTATGCTAGCCACCGCGCAAAAAAGCTACGACGCGTTTAAAAGCGGCGTGAAAGAGGGCGGCAAGGTAGTGATCGAGCCAAATCTCGTACAAGCGAGCGAAGAAGATCGCAAGCGCTGGCAAATTTTTGAAATTCCGATCATTTCAGTCGCCAAAGACGAAGTCGGCAACGTCATCACTCAAAGCGTAGTGGCGCTGGGCGTAGCCGTAGCTATGAGCGAATGCCTAGACGAAGCCGTCGTGCGCGCCAGCATGCTCTCTCACGTACCCGCCAAGGTGCGCGAAGCAAACGAAAAAGCCTACGAGCTAGGATTAAAATACGCAAAAGCCGCGTTAAACGCTAAATAATCTAGCGCGCTTTGCTTTTTGCGGTCTAAAATTTTAGCGCTAATATTATTTTGATTTGTAAAATTTAGCTTAATAAGAGTAAAATCCTCCAAAATTTTAAAAGGAGCGAAAATGGCTAAAATAGGTATTTTCTACGCTAGCGGCAAAGGCGACACGAAAAAAGCGTGCGAGTATTTGGCGAGTAAAATAGGAGGCGAGCTAATCGCGGTTAAAGAGGCAAACGGCGAAGACTTCGAGAAATACGACGTTTTGATTTTGGCTAGCCCCAGCTACGATTTCGCCGAGCTTCACGGCGACTGGAAGGCAAAGCTGGGCGCGCTAAAATCGGCGAATTTAAGCGGGAAATTAGTCGCGCTCGTAGGCGTAGGCAATCAAGAACGCCACCCGGACAGCTTCGTCGGCGGTATCGTAGACTTCCTTCCTTGCGTAAAAGACGCGCGGCTAGTCGGCGAAAGCGAGAAAGATGGATACGATTTTAAATACTCGCAAGCTTTCATCGGCGGCAAATTCATCGGTTTAGCGCTAGATACCAAGGGCGATGCGAATTACGAAGCGCGAATCGATAAGTGGGTGAGTCTGCTAAATCCCGAAATTTACATTTTTAGATAATTAAATCGGTGGCCTAGCGGTTTAGATTTCGGCGCCTAAATTTTAGTGGTACGCCGAAATTTAGATTTAAAGTGCTTAAATTTTACCCGAGCGCGACTGCGTTAATCTTGCTTGTAAAATATGCGCACCGCGTATTTATTGCTTAAAAAGCGAATTTTCTCTCAAATTTAAACGCAAAAACGCAAGCGAAAATTATTCGGCGCCGCTTTAAAAATAGCTAAAATAAAACGCAACATTTACGCATTAAAGCGTCCTAATAAATCAAATCGTCGCATTTATTTTATAAAATACGCGAAATCTTATGTATTATTTTATGAAATTTACTAAAAATTTCCGCTCGTTTTCGCATTCCATCGCCGAGCTCATTAGGCAAATCCCGTCCGCTCCCGCATTTACCGCAAGAGGGAAATTTTGCTCGTTTATACCGCCCAGCGCGTAAATTTTAGGATTTCTCCCGTTAAAATTTACGTATTTTAACGACGAGATCA
Organism: uncultured Campylobacter sp.; assembly: GCF_905371695.1. Classification (GTDB taxonomy): domain Bacteria; phylum Campylobacterota; class Campylobacteria; order Campylobacterales; family Campylobacteraceae; genus Campylobacter_A. The sequence goes on from NZ_CAJPMA010000044.1 coordinate 12,427, forward strand.
GCCGTTCGCCTTTTGGCGCCTCGCCCGCCTTGCAACCGGTCTTAAAGATATGCGAAGCCACCAAAATATCGGCGATCTTACTTGAAATTCGCGCCTGAGCTAAATCGTGCGCGGGCGCGTAAATTTTAGCATTCGGATTTAGTTTTTTAAAATTTAAAAGCTCGGCTAGGCTAAAATTTCGGCCCTTAGACGCGTCACTCGAAATTTTAGCCTGCTCGTATTCTAAATTTTCGCCGCATCCTAGCTCTTTTGCTAAGCCCGCAAGCTGCGCAGAGGTAAGCCAAAACGAAGCGCCCAATTTAACCGCCGCGCCAAAAAAATGATTTACGATAAATTCGCGCTTAAATTCAGAGCAAATGTCGCGAACTTTTACCGCTAGATCGTAAAATTTAGCCTCGTCAAGTTTTTTTGCGCGAAGCAAAATTTCATCGGCTCCCGCCTCGCAAAGACGTTCTATTCGGCCCAAAAAATCATGAGCGCAAATTTCGGGCGCCGCGATAATTAAAATTTTCATTTCTTACCTTTTGTTTTTAAATTAGCGCCTCGCGCCTATTTACGACGTAAAAATCGCAAAATTTTACGTTCGAATTTTAAATATGCGGCAACGAACGAAAGCGATTTCAAGCGCGATCCGACGGATTTATAAGTAAACCCGCAATACTCGCGGTAGGACTAGCTTTTATAAAAACGCTCGCAAGAACGAGAACTTTAAAAGTTGCCGCCAACGGCGCGCCGAGCGCAAATTTAAGCAAAATATCGCGGCTAGGGC
>NZ_CAJPMA010000045.1 GCF_905371695.1 uncultured Campylobacter sp.
CGACCTTACTAATTTAAAAAGCGCTAAAAACAAAAAAGCCGCCAAAGACGATAAGAGCGTTAAAAAAGGCAAAGGCATAAAAGACGCAGGTTCTCAAACCCATGAGCATATGCAAAATAAAGACGTAAACCCTAATCAAGCAGACGATCAAAAAAACGGCAAAGATAAGAAAGTAAAAGATAAGAAAACAAAAGCCGGAAAGAAAGATAAAAAAGAAGATGAGGCGCAGATGTAGTTAAGAGCGGGGCGCTTTTTAATATAAAGGGCCGCGCGAGGAATACCGTACGTAAAAATTAGTTTGCGCGTTTAGCATGCGGGTAAAGACGGTAAAAGCAAATAAGCTAGCGATAGGATAGGGCAAGGCGGGAGCAATGATAAATATGCAAGAAAAAGGCGTAGTAGAGGCGGGGTTAAAAAAACAAGGCCTAATAAAAAGATTAACCAATAAAACGTTTAAATTCGATCCTAGAATCGCCGAGGGCTTTTTTACGGCTAGATACTTTCTAAAAATTAACCGCATCGTCTCGCAAAACATCCCTAATCAGCGCGTAACGATGCAGTTTTTTCAAAGAAGCGATAATATAACGCTATGCGGGATAGACGAAGCCGTAGCGCTAGTTCATACCTTTGCGAGAGAGCCGCGCGACTTAGAAATTTACGCTTTAAACGACGGCGATATTATAAACGCTAACGAGCCCGCGCTAAAAATTAGCGGAAAATACGAAAATTTCGGTTTTTTAGAAAATATTATAGACGCTACGCTAACGCGCAGAAGCTGCGTAGCCACTAGCGTTAAGCGCGCGCTAGACGCCGCAAAAGGCAAAATAGTATTTAGCATGGCCGACCGTCAAGACGATATAGCTACGCAAATAGGCGACGGATACGCTACCTACGTAGCGGGCTGCGAAAGGGTAAGTACCGACGCTCAGGGCGCGTGGTGGGGAGGCAAGGGTATGGGGACTATGCCGCACGCCTTAATACAGATGTGTGGGGGAGATACGGGGAGGGCGATTCGCCGAGCTAGCTAGCGTATTTTAAAAATATCGCGGTTATTTGCTTGCTGATCTCGGCATAGTCTAGTCTTTTTACTTGCCTTTGATATAAATTTTCTCTCAAATTTGCTAAAAATTCCATATCCGATCGACTCTGTTCACGCGTGGTTTTACCGCGCATCATGCAGATAAAAATCCTATCCAGCGTCTTGTTCGCCATATCGAGTATTGCCTTGTCGCGGCCGTTTAACTCATTCATAATTGCTAATCTCTATTAAATTTCCGTCCGGATCTCTTAAATAAACCGAGCTAATCGCTCCCAACGCGCCCGTGCGGGACACTGCGCCGCTTATTCTTCGCGGTAAAATTTTAGCCTCTTGCGGGTTTAAAATCTCGCCCGATAGCTCGTTTATAAAAGCAAGTCCTTTTCGGGTTAGCTCCTCTATGACGCCGCTAACGGGAGTATCTGAAATCAAGCATATATCCGCACAGCCGACGGTCGCATGCGCGGCATGCGGCTTGATCTCACCGCCGGCTTCATGAAAATTTATCTTTGCTTTGCCGAATTTTACCGCCTTGCGCCCTTTGCCGAAAAGAATCGGCGTCATCCCTAAAATTTCGACGTAAAATTTCATCGATGCTTCTATGTTTGCTACCGTTAACACGAAGTGATCTATCCTTAAAATTTTCATGGCCGTCCTTAAAATCTCTAAAAATTTAGCCTAAAATTTTTTAAAATTTAGTAAAATCGGCGATTTTAAGCCAAAAAGGCTCAAAAATAAAGCAAATTTCGAAATTCACCATAGGTAGCGGCGTTTTTATCTGACCTTGCTCTAAACGCGCAACGTCGGACACTCCAAAAGGACTTGCCTATTATGTAGAAGTTCAACACGGCGTAGCTAATTCCCGTATCTTTTGCAGCGCAAAAAGCGGCTATGCGAGTAAATTTCGCGCAAAATCCGCGTAAAAGACGGCTTTTGGCGTATTTTTTGTAGTCGTGCGCGATCGGCGTTAAAATATATGTTTTTGCGTCTTTACCGATTAGTCGAGCTGCGCGCGTTTTTTTATCTCGCTTAAAAACTCCTCCCCGCCGTCTGCGAAGGCCTCGCGCGGCACGGCGTAAAACATGGAGTTTGCTATGATAACGACGACGAAACTACCGACATAGCGGGCGTCGCTGATGACGTTATAAAAATATCTGCCCTCGCCGAATTTGCTTTTTTGCACGAAAAACCCATCCTCTAAGATCACGCTTTTTGGTCCGAATTCGCCGTAGTTTGCTTTATTTATCAGCGCGCGAGTAAGCAGCCAAGGCCGCAGCCCAGTAGCGTAAAGCAGAGTAAAAAACGCGGCCATCCACGATAGGTAGGCTAGATTTTCCACGCCGCTAAAACCGTAATCCCTAAGCAAGTCGCTAAGCTCCCTGAAGTAAAATTTGACGCACAAAAGCGTGATAAAAAACATGCCAAGAGCCGACGCCGTAAAGTCGCATATACGTATGTTTCGCATAAATTTATCGCCCTTATAAACAATCTTGCCCACCTCGCGCGTCATCGCTTTATACTCGGCGCTAGGCTTTATCTCAAATTCGGCTTTTAAATTTGACATTTGCTTCCTTTAAATTTTGATGAGATATTATCAAATTTGGCCTAAATTTACGCTATTTTTAAAATCGCCGCTAAAACGATAATTAAGCCCAAATTTAGTAAAATCGCCGCCAAGACGCGAGGTCGCGTAATACGTTAAAAGGCAAACTATGCAAACTCAACCGCGTAAATTCCGCTAAATTTAAACCGAGTCAACCAATCAATTTAAATTTAACGGAGAAAACCATGAAAAGACGAGACTTTCTAAAACTAGGCGCGCTCGCGGCAGCATCGGCACAAGCAAAACAATTAGGCGCAGCAGCGCAGGCGATATTTGACGAGCAGATGGGGCTTTGCGCGAATAAATTCGGCGCGTTTTACGTAAAAACCATCGGTGGCAGAGTCGTGGGCACAGAGCCATTTGAGGGAGATGCTATGCCAACGGTGCTAAACAACGCCCTAAGCGATCACATCCAAAACGAAACGCGCGTGAAATACCCCTACGTGCGCAAAAGCTTCCTCGAAAATCCAGCAGATCCAAAACCGCAGCTTCGCGGCAAAGAGCCCTTCGTGCGCGTTAGCTGGGACGAGGCGATCAAGCTAAGCGCTAAAATTTTAAAAGAAAACTTCGATAAATACGGCTCAGAGGCCATTTACGGGCAGCTTTATCAGTGGGGCAGCCTCGGCAAAGTCGGTCACTCGCAGCGCACCGCAAAACGCATGCTAAACGCGCTAGGAGGCTACGTGAGCGAGCTTGGCGGCTACTCTTACGGCGCGGCTACGGCGTTTTTGCCTCACGTGACGGGCTCGATCGATCCGATTCACGCTCCGACGCGCTGGGAGGGCGTGGTAAAGGAGGCCAAAACGATCGTGTTTTGGGGCACGAATCCCGTCGTCTCAAACAAGATCGCTATCGGCGTTCCGATACACAACTCCTACGCCTACTACGAGATTATGAAGGATAAATTTAAAAAAGGCGAGATGAAAATTTACAGCGTGGACGTTTACCGCAACGAAACGGCGGAGTATTTCGGCGCGGATTATCTTGCCGTGCGCCCTTGCACCGATACGGCGATGCTGATCGGGCTTTGCGATTATCTTTACGAAAACGGGCTTTACGACAAGAAATTTATAGAGCGCTACACGGTCGGGTTCGATAAATTTAAGGATTATTTCACCGGTGCGAAAGACGGCGTGAAAAAGGATCTAAAATGGGCGAGTAAAATTTGCGGCGTGAGCGAAAAGGAGCTAAAAAACCTAGTGGGTACGCTGGCCAAAAAAGACACGCTCATCGTCACGGGCTACTCTATCCAGCGCCAGCACCACGGCGAGATGGCGTACTGGGCGCTGATCACGCTAGCTGTGATGCTAGGCGACATCGGCAAGACGGGGCGCGGCTACGTGATGAACGATCAGATGCATAAAAACGCAGATATCAGCTTCATCGCGCCAAAGCTTCAGGCTTTTAACCCGGCGGTAAACGAAAAATACATCGCCCCGCAAGGCAAGCTAGCCAAAGCCAAATACCACGAGATACCAAACAGCAGGCTCATAGACGCGATCATGGAGCCGGGCAAAGAAATCGAGCGCAACGGCAAAAAGTACGTCATGCCGCACATCCGCGTGATGTTTAACGCCAACGGCTCGACCTTCACTCGCCACCCCGACACCAACCGCGCGGTCGAAGCGATGCGCAAGATCGAAGCGATCATCACCACGGAGCCCTTTTGGACGAGTACGGCGAGGCTTAGCGACATCGTACTGCCGGCAGCGCTTGAGTGCGAGCGTACGGATATCGAGTTTGCAAACTCCACTAGCGAATACCTTTTTGCCATTAAACCGCTAGTAAAGCCTGCGGGCGAGAGCAAGAGCGACTTTGAGATCGCGCGGCTCATCTGCGCGCAGTGGGGCGAGGAGTACGAGCAGGCCTTTAGCGAGGGTAAAACGGAGCTTGAGTGGGTGAAGGAAATCTACGAAAATGCCGCAAAGCAAGCCGAGGGCATGGGAGTGGCGATGCCTAAATTTGAGGAATTTTGGCAAAAAGGCTACGTCAAATTTGATAAAATCGACGAGAAAAAGCGCTACTTTACAAACTACGCGGACTTCCGCGCCGATCCCGAGAAAAACGCGCTAAAAACGCCGTCGGGCAAGATCGAGCTCTACTCCGAAGCGGTCGAAAAGCTAGGTTATTCCGACTGCCCGCCGCACGCGACGTGGATGGAGCCGTTTGAGTGGCTGGGCGGCGACGTGAGCAAGTATCCTATCGCCATCAGCGGCGCGCACTCTAAATTTAGGCTCCACTCGCAGCTAAACAGCTCGCTCATCCGCAACTACGCCGAGATCGCTAACCGCGAACCCGCGCTCATCAGCCCCGCCACGGCAAAGGCGCGCGGCATAAAAACGGGCGACGTGGTGAGGATATACAACGACCGAGGCGAGATACTCTGCGGCGCACTGGTAAGCGATACTGCGCAAGATAACGTCGTGATCGTGAGCGAAGGCGCGTGGTACGATCCGGCCGTCTGGGGCGAGCGCAGCCTATGCAAGCACGGCAACATAAACGTGCTAACCAAGGACGTACCGAGCTCGCAGCTATCGCAAAGCAACACCGCGCACACGAGTATGGTGCAGATCGAGAAATTTAAAGGCGAACTGCCGAGCGTAACGGCGTTTGATAGGCCTGCGACGATAGAGGCTTAGGCTTTTAGATTCCGTTTTTCGGTTTAAATTCGAGCGGCAAATTTAGCGTTTGAACCGCTCGCAGAATTTAATTAAAATCGCTTATGGAATTTGCAAAACCAAAATTTGCGATTTTAGTTCCTCGCATCTTTGCGAAAGTCGGCGTATTTTGGATATTTTCTCATCTTTTATCCGTCTAAAATCCGCCCCTAAAACGGATAAAATTTTGTTTAAAAACGAGGTTGATCCCAGCATCTCGTTCTCGAATTCGTATAAATTCAGCGAGGTCAAAACTCGCTCGAAAGCCTCCTTGGCACTCGGGATAAAAAGGGCGAAATTTAGCGGGTCTTTTTCGTATGAAAGTACGCTAGCGTCGATCTTATCCTTGATAAAATGTACAGAAATTTTAATCGCGTTTTCGTAGTTTGCGGCGACTTTTAAATTTAGCCGATCGAAAAATAGCGCCGTCTTTTGCGCGGCTAAAAATTTCGCTTGCTCGTAATCTCTTAAAAACGTTTCGTAAGCGCTCCCGACTTGCGCACAAAATGCGGAGAATTCGGCGTCTGAATGAACGGGTGCCTCTTTTTGAACGTTTTCAAAGCGCGCCTTAAAAATTAAAATTTCGCGCTCCAAGCCCTTATAAATTTCATTTATCGCGCCGCAAATTTCATCTTGCAGCGCGGTTAAATTTCGCCTGTAAATCCTAAAAAATTTCGCCAGCTTTACGTCGTTGTAGATTAGCTTCGTAAAGACCTCGTCTGCGTCTAGGCGCATTACTTCGTATCGGACGCGCTTAATTTTTTCCCCTCCTAAAAGCGCGCTTTTGCTTTCAAAGCGGCTTGCGGATTTGGGCCTTAGCGAGGCTATGATCTCGTCCGCGATCGTTTGCGCGATCTGTTTTATTTCGTTAAACGCGACTTCGATTTTGGGGTTAAATTTTGCCCTTAAAAGCTCGAATTCGCCCGTTAAATTTTCGTCGAAATTCGTTAAAATTTTAGCTGCCGTCCCGTAAGCGTCCGCGAAAAAATCGTATTGCGCTGCTAGCGTAGAGACCAGCTTTTTGCACCTTTTGCGTACGAAATTTCGCTTTAAGTCTTCGCCCGTAAATTCGCTCTCTACGGCGCTTAAAATTTCGCTAAATCCGCTTTGCGCCATAAGCTTTTCGTCGCCGTCTCTCGCCGCTTCGCACGCTTGTTTGGCGGAGATCGCGACTATGCGCTTAAAATTTTCGCCTAGCGTTTTTCGCGTATGGTCTAGTACGCGTTCTAGTTCGTCCGCGCTTAATTTATCCTTTTGGTTTAGCGCGCAGATCGCGATTTTATCGCCCGCGCGTAGAAATTTCGCAAGATCTTTTAGCTCGCTGGCGCGCGCCGCGTTTTGCGCTAGGCTTAGCCAAATAACGGCGCCTACGTTTTCTAGCGCGTCTTCGGTGGTTTTCGTATCGGAGCTTGAAAGCGAGTTAAGCCCCGGCGTATCGATGAAATTTACGCGCTTTAAAATAGGCGAGGGCGCGTAGATGCAAAGCCGCTCTACGTCGTCCGTAAATACGCGCTGATCGACGAAATCGGCGATGCGCTCCACGCATAAATTTAGCTCTTTGCCGTTTTTATAATCAACCCTTAGCGCGTAGCTTTGCCCGTATTTTACGTGCGTTAGCCGCGCAGTTACGGGAGTGACGCCCGAGGGTAAAATTTCGCGTCCCAAAAGTGCGTTTAAAAAGGTCGATTTCCCGCTTGAAAACTGCCCGACGATCGCGATTTGCACGGGTTCGTCGATAAATAAATCAAGCTTTTGAAGCTCTTTTTCAAGCTGCCGCGAAGGGTGAAAACAAGGCGCCGTAATCTCGTAGGCAAAGCGTTTAAATCGCCCGTAAAAATCGCTTGAAAATTCCTTAAAATAGGCTTCTTTGTAGGCCTTTATAAATTCTTTAAACATTTTTTAGCTCCGAGATTAGGCTTATTAGCTCGCTTTTTTGCTTTGCGAGCTTTTCTATTCGGCTTGCGACGTTCGCGTTTTTATCGCTTAAAAATTTAGCTTCGTTTTGTAGCCTCTCTTCGCGCGATTTAAGCTCCAAAATTTTAGCCCCTAGCGCGCGGGATAATAAATTTTCGAAATTTTGCTTTTCTAATCTTGCTAGCGCGGCGATAAAATTTTTAATATTTTCATCCTCTAAAAACTCGTCCAGCGCCTTATCTACCGCGCTTGATAGCGCGTCGCTTTCCAAGTAGCCCGCGATGCTTCGCCACGCGCCGTCAAGGTCTAGATTTACGCCCGCTTTGCTCATATATTCGCCTACGTTAAAAATTTGCGGCTCGTAGCCCGCGTTAAATCCGCTAAATTTTAGCTCTATCGCGTTCGCGCAGGATTTTAGCGCCTCTACGATCTGCTGTCTGCGCGTTCGGGCGAGGTTTGTTATCTCATCGTTTAGTCCGCTTTTTAGGATATATTCTACGCGTGCGGGTCGCTTTATTTTTTGCTTTTTTTGATAGGCCGCTTCGTTTAAAATTCTATCTTTTATCTTTGCGCTAAGGGCTTTTAGGCTCGCCGCAAACGCGCTATCAAAGCCTACTTCGCTAATTTTTGCCAACTCCTCGGAGGCGAGAGCTTTTATCTCGTTTTGCAGGTTTTGCAGTTTTTCTTTTTGCGCGTTTAGCTCGGCTAAATTTTGCAGCGCGTCCGAGTTTGAGCCGCCTAAGACGAGTAGGCTCTCGTCCGCGCTTGCCAGCAGTTTGCTCGCCGCGTTTAAAAGCGCGTTTTCGTAAGCTTTTATGCTAAGTTTTACCTTTACGTTATTTTCTCCGAGAAGCGTTTCGTAAAGGAAATTTCTAAATTCCTCCACGCCGCCGCCCTTGCCGTCAAGGTATTTTTTCGCGCTAACGGCGAAGAACTCCGTTCGCTCGCCGCCGGTTAAATCCGCCAGCCGCGCCGAGACCGCCTTTTTTACGTAATTCGTCGCTTCGTTTAGCTCGCCCGCGCTCAGCATATCGGCGTGCGTTAGCAAGACCGCGAGCTTTGCTACGCCCGCGCGCTTAAAGCAGCCTTCTAGGAAGTCTAAATCCTTTTGTGACGCGCTTTGGGCGGCATTCATCAAATACACGACTAGATCGCACTTTGCGATGTAATCAAGCGAAATTTTTTCGCGTAAAAACACCGCGTCGTCGATACCCGGCGTATCGGCGATACAAATTCCCTCTTTTAAAAGGTTTAAATTTTCGTAAAGCTCGACGCTTTTTACGGCGGGCGAGAGCTCGCTCGCGGCGGACGTGTAGTTCTTGATTTCGTCCGCTTTTACGCTAATTTGGGTTAAATTTTTAAAATTTTCGGGTATTTTTACGCCGAGTTCTCTTAGTTCGTTTTCGTCGTAAAAATTTATCTTCGCGCTCGGGCGCTCGGCGAATTTTAAGAATGTTAAATTTGCTGTTTCGGGTACGTTTGAAGCGCCTAAAACGCGCTTATCTAAAAGCGCGTTTAAAAGCGTGGATTTGCCTGCGTTTACGACGCCCGCGACCGCTACGTTAAAATTTAGCTCGTTAAATTTCTCTCTCGCCGATTTTACGGCTGCGGCTAAATTTCCATCGTCCCCGAGGGCTAAAATTTTATCAGCTATTTCGTTTAGCTCGCCTCTTTTTTCGCGTAAAAATCCCGTAGTTTTAGGATTTTGCTCCACGCTTTGATCGGCCGATATTCGCGCCAAAAAATCGCTTAAAATTTCAAAATTTTCCCGCGTTATTATCTTTTCGTCTCTTAAAATCGCAAGCGCGTCCGTTAGCTTATCCTTTGAAATTTTAGCGCCTTTTAGCGCGTTTAAAATACCCGCTTGCGCGCTTTGGACGCTAAAAAGGTCTGCTCGCAAGCCGTTTGCGCGTAAAATTCGCCTAAATGCGTCTAGCGCCATAAAATTATCGTAGTTTTTAGGATCTACCGCTAGCATGACCGCTAGTTCGTTTTCGTCTGCCGTGAGCTTGAAATTAGGGTCTAGGCATAGCTTTTGCGAACCCCAGATTTCATCTAAAATTTCGTCCATCTTTGCTCTTTAAATTTTAATATTTTCGGTAAAAATTCTAATATCTTTTAGCTTAAATCGTCGATTTGTTTCAAAATTTCTTATTTCGTTTACCGTTTCTTTACTAAATTCCGAAATTTCGGCGTAAAAATAAATTTTATGTGTTATAATCGCCGTATGGAAATTCCTTAATTAAAATAAAAACATAAGGAATTTTTAAATTTTACGAAGGAGTTCTTATGAAATTAGGCAAACTTAGTTTGATCGCCGCGGTAGCATTAGGCTGTGTAGCGGGCGCAAACGCTGCGGATACGCTAACCGAAGCGCTAACTAACGGCAAGCTTTCTACTACGTTAAGAGCGGTTTACGCCGATAAAACGAACCAAGAAAACGCTTACCAAAACGAGCATATTTTCGGCATGGGCGTAGAAGTAGGCTACGTAACCGATCCTCTTTACGGATTTAGAATCGGCGTTACCGGCCAAGGTTGGACCTCTCCGTATAGCCCTAGCCGCGGCGCAAAAAGCTACTACGATAAAGAATTTTACGCAAACGGCTTTGTAATGTCCGAGCTATACCTAGGCTACGGCATCGGTAAAACCGATATCAAAGTAGGTCGCCAATACGTCGTTACTCCGTTGGTAGCGGGCAACTACACTCGCGGATTTAAAGAGGCTTTTGAAGGCGTAAGCATCGTAAATAAAGATATCCCGGGCACTACGCTAGGCGCCGGATGGTATTATAAATTCCAAGGCAGAAGCAAAGTGGCTATGGGCGGCGGAACCGCGGGTAAAACGGGTCGCGCTCCGACGTTTAAAGATAGAGTAATTATGGGCGGATTAACCGGTCCCGTAACTATGGAATTCGACGATATCTATACCCTTTACATAGAAAACAAATCCGTTCCCGGCTTAAAATTAACCGGCGCGTTCGCTCGCGTTTCGGACGTGGTATATCCTAGAAATAGCAAAAAAGAGAACGACGTAAATTTATATTTGTTAGAAGCTAATTATAAATTGCCGGTAGCGGATCTTTTAAAAGTAGGCGTCGATGCGATGTGGAAAGGCAGCCGCGTAAATAACGAGCTAGATAAAGCTAACTACGACGGCGATATGTTCGGATTTAGAGCGGGCGTTTACGACTTTTACGGCGCCGGGCTAAGCTATGCGTTTACCAGAGTTAGCGACGACGACGCGGTAATTCTAGGCGTAGGCAACGGTCCCGGCTCATACACCGCGCTACCTATTCGCGGACCTTTCGTATATACGGCATACGCGGGTATGGATACTCACAAATTTACGCTTGATTACAACTTCTCCGCGATCGGCGTAAAAGGGCTTAAAGCTTCCGCTCAGTACGTAAGAGGAAATCAAAGTACTCCGTCAAGAACCGCAGGCGCTACGAGAGCTAATACGCATATGGACGTGAGAGGATATGCGGGCGTTTTAAGTTATGACGTAGAGGCTGTTAAGGGTCTAAGCGTAAGCGCTACTTATACGGATCTTGAAAGATTAAAATATAATGCCGCCGGTACTCGAACCAGCGATCAAAACGAAAGAGAGCTTTGGCTACAAGCATCTTATAAATTCGACCTTCTAGGCACTGCCGAGAAGAAATAAACTTCGGGGGAGAAATCCCCCACCTTCTCTCTGTCGTTTCTTTATAATTTATAATTTTACCTGCTTTTTATCCTGCGTTTTGCGCGCTCGGTCTCATCGGTCTTATAGGTGCGAAATTTTATAGATGCGTACGCGCATATTTAAATGACGAGACGAAATTCGCAAGCTTTATCGCGCTAGAAATTTTAGTAGGCGACGTAGCGGAATATATTTAAGAGCGGTAAGAGTTAAAATTTGCGAGAATTTTTAAAAAACCCGCGAGCCGCAAAAACCCGCGGATCTTAAACGGCGCGATTATTTTAATGCGACCATTTTGCGGCGCATATAAGCTATGCGGCTTTGAAGCGGGAGGTGTTTAGGGCAGTTATCCTCGCAACCTAGCAAAGTCATACAGCCAAACACGCCGTCATCGTCGCCGATAAGTTCGTAAAAGTCCTCGTCGGTTCGTTTATCAAGCGCGTCGATTTTAAATCTAGCTACGCGGTTAAGTCCGACCGCACCGATGAAATCAGGCCTCATGATAGCCGTACCGCATGCAGCCACGCAGATACCGCACTCGATGCAGCGGTCAAGCTCAAATACTTCCTGCGCTACTTCAGGCTCAACCTTTTCCTCAAGCTTAGAGATATCGGTCTCGTGGTCGGTGTGTATCCAGCTCTCCACGCGCTTACTCATTGCGTTCATCCAGTTACCCGTGTCTACGCTTAGGTCTTTTAGTAGCTTAAATACCGGCAGAGGCATAAGCTCGATCACGCCGTTTGGATAGTCTTTGGTTAGCGTACGGCAAGCAAGCTTTGGCGTACCGTTAACTAGCATACCGCAGCTACCGCATATACCGGCGCGGCAAACGAAGTCAAAGCTAAGATCCGGGTCAAATTTCTCGCGAATTTGATTTAACGCTATAAAAAGCGTCATGCCGTCGGTTTCTTCTAGCTCGTAGGTCGCGAAATGCGGCTTTGAAATTTTGCTTAACGGATTATATTTAAATGCTTTTATGGTTATTTTTCTACTCATATCCTATTCCTGCTCTTTCGTTTGGTGCTTTATATTTTGGTTGAAGATCATAGTGCATTAAAGCCTCTTGAATTTCTTGTCTGCTCTTACCTTCAGCTTGCATTTTCTCACGAATTTCATCAACCTCTTTTTGGCGGATGGCACTATCTGGATGCTCAATAATATTACCTTTCGCACCATAGCCTCTAAATGCTGGTGGCATTTCCATTTTCATAATATCAAGTGGCTCATATACGATAGTCGGTAGCGTATCGCCCTCTTTCCAGCTAGTTAGAGTTCTGTTTAGCCAGTTTAGGTCGTCGCGTTTCGGATAGTCTTCGCGGCAGTGCGCTCCGCGGCTCTCGGTGCGATCAAGCGCGCCTTTTGCGATACAAAGGGCTAGTTTTAGCATCTTTGGTACGCGGTAGGCTTCCTCAAGCTCAGGGTTGCCAAATAGCGCCTTGTTTGTGACTTTGACGTCTAAAGATTGTTTATAAAGCTCTTCTAGCTCTTTTACCGCTACGGCTAGACCTTCGCCGGTTCTAAAGATCGCCACGTGTTCCCACATGATGTCTTTCATCTTGTTTTTGATCTCAAATACGTTAAATTTGCCCTCTTTTTCAACAAGGCTTTTTAGATAGTCTTCCTCTTTTTTAACGAATTTTTCGATGTCGTTAGTGTTTATCTCGATCTCGTGTTTACCACAGTAGTCGGCAAAATAATCACCCACGATCATGCCCGCTACGACCGTTTCTGACACGGAGTTACCGCCCAGACGGTTAAATCCGTGCATATCCCAGCACGCAGCCTCGCCGGCGCTAAATAGACCCGCTAGCGTCGGGCTCTCGCCAGTTGGCTTAGTCTTGATGCCGCCCATAGAGTAGTGCTGCATAGGCAGGATCGGCGCCCAGCCTTTACCGCGCTGTCGTCCGTTCTCGTCGGTGTATACTTCGGTGTCGGCAGGATCGATGCCGTTAAAGATTTCGCAAATTTCTTGAACATCGCGTAAGTTTTTCTCGATATGCTCGCGTCCTAGGATTGAAATATCAAGCCAAACATGATATCCGTATGGGCTAGGTACGCCTTTACCAGCGCGGATATGCTCCATGATACGACGACTTACGACGTCGCGGCTAGCTAGTTCTTTTTTCTCAGGCTCGTAGTCCGGCATAAAGCGATATCCGTCCACGTCGCGTAAAATTCCGCCGTCGCCGCGGCAACCTTCCGTTAGCAAGATACCGCTTGGAACGA
>NZ_CAJPMA010000046.1 GCF_905371695.1 uncultured Campylobacter sp.
ATCGTAAACGCTAGCGTGGGTATCTAGCTTTCCGCCGATGATGATGTATCTGCCGTCGGGGCTTACGTCCACGCCGTGCGGACTTTTAGACTCAGGCAGCAAAAATAGCGCGTTAGCCTTAACCGCCGCTTCTATGCTAACCACCCTATGGCCGTTATAAATTTTATAATTTTTCGGATCTTGGGCTAGCTTTTCGATAACTTGCCAGTTATAAATATGCATATAGTCCGTATCGTTTCTACTAGCGCCCGCTTCAAACGGAGGCAAACCCTTTTCGATACCGCCCGTATACATCTCGGAATTTATAGAGTTGGTAAATCCCCAACCGAAGCTCTCGCCTTTACCCGCGTCGCTTAGATCTTGCCAGTAAGGAGGAAGTTCGAGCGAAAAGGAGGCTTTCTCGTCGATTTTACCCTTCGGATAGTCGAATTTCCAAAACGTAATCGCACCGCGATACGCGCTTTCGTATTCGTCTATGGAGTGGTAGTTGTTGTCAAACGGAGCGGCGTATTGGCTAGCTTCGATGACGTATTCGGAGTTTGGAGTGATAAACGTACCGCCGTGCTCGCTTTTTAAGATCGGATTTACTACGATTTGCGTGGTTTCGAAATCGTGCAAATTTATAACGGCGATGCGAGGACTGGCCTTATCGTTTATAAAAAGATAATCGCCGACGTATTCGCCGTTTTTCTCCGTAAGCGCAGGGTGGTGCGTATCGCCCCAGGCTATCTCTTTACCGCGTACGGCGCCGCTTTTTAGCACGGCTTTGCTCTCTTCGTCAAAGCCGTATCCTTGCCAAGGCTCGGGCGTAAAGACGCCGATAACTTTTAAAATTCTCATAGACGGCACGCCGTAGACCATCACCTGTCCGCTCTGACCGCCCGATGAAAATACGATGAAATCGTCTTTTCTGCCGCTAGGCTGATAAGTCTTAGCCGCGGCTAGTATATCCTTTTCGCTTAGGTTGCGCTGCTTCATGATCGTTTGCAGATCGCTGTCGGCGCTCGCCGCGCTAAATGAAAAACCCAGCGCCAACGCAGCCGCCGCGCAGGAGTTTAAAACTTTTCGCATTCTGTCTCCTTTTTGAAAGATTTATATCAAATTTTGATACTAAAATTTTTCCGTAACGCTTGCTTTGCCGTTAAAATCCACGCTAAAAAGCCCGTTTTTAGTTAAAAATAGTCCCGAAATTTTATCGTCCGCAGCGCGTTTTGAAGCTAAAATTTTAAAATTTTTATCCGTTTTATAAATAGCGCCGTCCGCGCTTGCGAAATATATAACCGCGTTTTCGCCGTCCGCGCCTAAATTTTCGTCCGCGCTCGCTACCGCGGTAATCGCCGAATTTGAAATTTTAAACATCTTTTTATCTTTTAGCGTAGCGACTCGTCCGTCCGCAAGCCCGAATACCGCATCGTCTATCGCCGCTACGTAGCGAGCCGTAAGCGGCGCGGCGGGCAGCTTAAAAAGCTCGGCGGCGCGTAAATTCGCGTCCGCGCTATAAACCAGACCGTCCCAGCCCGCTATAATAAGCGCGTCTTTTAGCTTAATACAGGCGGCGATCCTATAAATTTGCCCGAAGCTTTTACGCGTAACTTTGCGCGAAGCCTCGTCGTAGATAGCTAGCGTATTGCGCCCCAAGACGGCGTAAATTTTACCGTCCGCCCAAAAAACGCGCGAAATTTCGGCTAAATTTTCGCCCCCTAGTATTATCTCGCTCGAATTAGCCGGATTTTGCTCGTTAAGTTTTATTACTCCGCCGTAGCGCGTGCCTAATAAAATTTCGCCTTTTCGGTAGGCAAGCGAAATAACCGTGTCTTGTTTTATCGTCTTAGCGCCGTTTAAATTCGAATTATAAATTTTAACGCTATCCTCGCTTAAAACCGCGGTCTTTTCGGTACTAGCACTATAAGCGCAATCTAGCGTGCGTGCGAACGCCGACGTAAAAAATAGCAATATATAAAATACAAATTTCATATTTTTTACCTTTGCCGACTTTCTTGCGTAAAATTTCATACGATTTTTATGAAATATACTATTCAAATCTTAAAAATCGCATTAAAGTTTTATTCCGTTTAAGGCGTGCGAGGCATAAATAAAAAGCGAAATTTATAAATTTTTTTTAAGAAAATAAACGGAAATTTTAGGCATCTTTATGACAAATAGCTTAAATTTGAGTTTAAAGATAAATAAGCGAAAATTTTAAGCCCTTTGCGCGTATTTTGATATTTTCGCGTTTTTGGGCCTTATTTGCTTAATGCGCCGGCGTAGTTACGATCTGAAGCGCCGAGGGCGGACTAGCCCGCCCGTTTGAGCGGGGGCGGACTAAATTTGTTTGCATCCCCACTCGGGATAAAATTTTCTAACGTAAGCGTTTAGCTCCCTTTCGGCGTCGCTATACTCGCGGTTTGAAGCGTTTTTGGCGTCAAATTCGCAGTCATACCCATCGCCTAAAAACTCCGTTATCATACCCGCGCCCAGCGTCGCGTTAGTATAGCGGTCGATCACGATAAAAGAGCCGCTTTGGCGGTTTTGCTCGTATAAATCCGCGCATACGCTCTTATCTAGGCTCACGGCGCATTTTGCGATGTCGTTTAGCTCTAAGCGCCGGGCTTTAAGCTTTTCAAAATTATTGACGTCGCGTTTATATAAAATTTCGTCAAATTGCGCGTTTATCAAGTTTGAGTTGATTTTGATTAGATATTGCTCGCCGGGCGTTAGCGGCGCTTCGTTCATCCAGACAATATTTGCGTTAAATTTTCGCGTTACGCGCGGCAAATTTGCAGGTTTTGCTATCATATCGCCGCGGCTAACGTCTACCTCGCGGTCGAGGCAAAGCGTGATAGCTTGGGGCGCAAAGGCCTGGGGCGCGGTTTTAAACGCGTCGTCTTTGCCTTTGACGCCAAGGTCTAGGTTATCGGTCGTTACTATGGATTTTACGCGCGCTTTTTTATTTGACGGCAGTACGACTACTTCGTCGTTTTCGCGTATTTCGCCGCCCGTTATAGTGCCGCAGTAGCCGCGGAAATTTAGATGCGGACGATTTACGTACTGCACGGCAAATCTAAACTCGCTAGGGCGGTCCGGGCTAACGTCTAGCGCGTCTAGCGTCGGCAGTAACGCAAGCCCTTTATACCACGGCATATTTTCGCTATTTTTTAAGATATTATCGCCGTTTAGCGCGCTAATTGGGATAAAGTCGAATTTTATCCGCTCGCTATGAGGTAAATTTCGGCTCATTTTTAGATAATCGCTCTTAATATCCTCAAAAACGTCTTGCCTAAAATCCATCAGATCCATTTTATTTATCGCTACTATAATGTGCCTAATGCCTAGCAAACTCGCGATAAACGAGTGGCGCTTGCTCTGCGTTAAAACGCCTTTTCTAGCGTCGATTAAGATGACTGCGACGTCCGCCGTACTCGCGGCAGTCGCCATATTTCTGGTGTATTGCTCGTGGCCGGGGGTGTCGGCGATGATGTATTTTTTCTTATCGGTGCTAAAAAATCTATACGCCACGTCGATCGTGATGCCTTGTTCGCGCTCGCTGGCTAGTCCGTCTACTAAATTTGCGAAATCTATCTCGCCGCGTTCGTTTCTAGCGCCGTTTAGCTGGTCTTCAAAGATGCCCTTAGCGTCGTAAAGCAACCTGCCTATTAGCGTAGATTTGCCGTCGTCTACGCTACCGCACGTGATAAAGCGCAAAATATCTACGCTCTCGTTTCGCTTTAAAAATTCTCTCAAATCCATTAAAAATACCCCTCTTGTTTTTTTGCTTCCATCGACGAGCCTTCGTCTGAATCTATGAGCCTGCCTTGGCGCTCGCCGCTGTTTGCTACCAAAAGCTCGGCTACGATCTTTTCTAGCGTATCGGCCTCTGAGCTAATAGCGCCCGTTAGCGGGTAGCAGCCTAGCGTGCGAAAGCGCACCAGCTCGTCTTTGGCGGAGGCTCTAAGCTCCTCCGGCATTCGCTCGTCGTCTACTAAAATTTTAGCGCCCTTATACTCCACGACGGGACGAATTTTGGCAAAATATAGGCTTGGAATCGGGATATTTTCAAGCATTATGTACTGCCAAATATCAAGCTCGGTCCAGTTGCTAAGCGGAAATACGCGGATACTTTCATTTTCCTTTATGCGGCCGTTGTAGATATTCCATAGCTCGGGGCGCTGATTTTTAGGGTCCCAGCGGTGAAATTTATCGCGAAACGAGTAGATACGCTCTTTTGCGCGGGATTTCTCCTCGTCGCGCCTAGCTCCGCCGAAAACCGCGTCAAATTTATACGTATCTAGCATCTGTTTTAGCCCCTGCGTTTTCATGATATCCGTGTGCATGGAGCTGCCGTGTATAAAAGGCGAAATGCCCATCTGCTCGCCTTTTGGATTTACGTAGACGATTAGCTTCATGCCGCTTTCTTTGGCTCTGCGGTCGCGAAACTCTATCATCTCGCGAAATTTCCACAGCGTATCGACGTGCACCAGCGGCACGGGCGGCACGGCGGGATAAAACGCCTTTTGCAACAAGTGCAGCATCACGGAGCTATCCTTGCCGATACTATAAAGCATCGCCGGATTTTTAAACTCCGCGACCACTTCGCGCATTATATGTATCGACTGCGCTTCTAGGGCTTGAAGATGGGTTAAATTTTGCATATTTCTCCTTTTTCTTAAATTTAACTGCTTTTTAGCGGCGACCCGGAATTCGCCGTTCAAATTTGAGCTTTTTTAGCTCGCTCATTCGTCCGCCCGCTCGTTTTCGCGCTTGCACCGGCCATATAGCTAAATTTAGCGCTGCCAAGGGCGGATCTAGGCGCGTAAAATTTAAAGCCGAATTTGACCTCAAATTCGAGCGCAAAGAGCTAAGGCGAAGTATCGCGAGACGGATTTGAAAGTCGTGCAAAAATTTAATCGAGACTATGTATAAATCCTGTCGCGGATTAAATTTTTCTTCTGCTTGCAGTTGCGAGCAAAGCAAAGCAAAAATCTCTTTCAAAAGCACTCGCAAGACGAGCCGACGGCTACAAAATTTAGTCTCGCCCCTTTATATGCAGCCCGCACTCTTTGTGGTTAGGATCCTCCCACCACCACCTGCCCGCGCGTATGTCCTCGCCCGGTTTTATCGCGCGGGTACAGGGCTCGCAGCCGATACTGGCGTATCCTTTCGTATAAAGCTCGTTTACGGGCAAATTTAGCTCGCGCGCGACGCCCCACATAAACTCGTCGCTAAAATCAAATAACGGATTGATTTTTTTTAAATTAAAATTCGCGTCCGTTTCGCACAGGCTAACGCCCGTTCTAGTTACGCTTTGCGCCGCACGTATGCCGCTTATCCACGCCTCTTTTTCGTTTAGAGCCTCGCGCAAAGGAATCATTTTTCGCTGATGGCAACAAAATTTGCGGTTTTCTACGCTATCTCTCATGCCCCATTGCCCGATCTTTTCATCTACTCGGGCTAGCGTCTCGCCGCTAATGGCGTATGTTTTTATCTTGATACCAAAAAATTTCTCTACCTCTTTTTGATACTCTAAACTCTCTTTAAAAAGCTTATGCGTATCGAGGGTAAAAATTTCAAGCCTATCTAGATCAAAGCCCGATTTTAGAGCCATATCTATCGCGATACAGTCCTCTATCTGGTGCGAAAACGCCAGCGCGACGCGCCCTTTTATCTCTGCCAAAACCGCCGCCAAACGCGACGTCGCTTCATTATATGTAGTAATCACAAAAACTCCCGTCCTCTTGCGAGTAGCTATGTACGCTAGTAAAATTTAGATATACGAATTTTAAATTTTTCTCTTTTATGTCTTTAAATTTCGCGCTCGTGATATCGACCTCGACCATATCCGCGCTTTCTTGCATCTTAATATCAAGCCTAATGCGAGAGCCTAAAATTCGGCTATGCACGATCTCGCCCTTTTTAGAGCCGGCGCTGTATTCAAAGCCAAGCTCTATCTCGTGAGGCCGCACGAAAAGCAGATCTCCCGCGCTCTCGTCGCTTACGATACCATCCGCGCCCACTCTGCCGCGAAAGAGATTTACGTTGCCCAAAAAGCTATACACGAAAGGATTGGCCGGTTTTTCGTAAACGTCTACTGGCGTGCCTACTTGCTGGATCTCGCCTTTATTCATCACGACTATTTTATCGCTTACTTCTAGCGCTTCTTCTTGATCGTGCGTAACGAACACGCTAGTAATGTGAATTTCGTCGTGTAGCTTTCTTAGCCACCTGCGTAGATCTGCTCTAACCTTTGCGTCTAGCGCCCCAAACGGCTCGTCTAGCAGCAAAATTTTAGGCTCCACCGCTAACGCCCTAGCTAGCGCCACGCGCTGTTTTTGCCCGCCGCTTAGCTCATCGGGAAAGCGCCCCGCCAAGCTTTCTAGCTGGATCATTTTTAGCAGGTGCATGACGCGCTGCTTTATCTCGTCTTTGCTTGGGCGCGAGGCTTTTGGACGGACGTTTAGTCCAAACGCGATGTTATCAAACACGCTCATATGCCTAAATAGCGCGTAGTGCTGAAAAACAAAGCCTATGCCGCGTTCTTTTATGCTTTTGCGGCTGACGTTTTCGCCGAAAAACGAGATTTCGCCGCTACCTGCGTTTTCTAGGCCTGCGATTATGCGAAGTAGCGTCGTTTTGCCGCTGCCGCTAGGTCCTAAAAGCGCGGTTAGCTCGCCTTTGTTTATCTCTAAATTTACGTTTTTAAGCGCGACGAAATCGCCGAAATTTTTATTTAAATTCGATATTTTTATACCCATTTAGCCCCTTTTGCTAGCTTTTTGAACTAAAAATTTTAGCGCCAGCGTGACTACCGAGAGTAGCAGCAACAAGCTAGCTACGCTAAAAGCCGCTACGTAAAGATAATCGCTGTATAAAATTTCTATATAAAGGGGCATCGTGGTAGTTAGCCCGATTATCTTGCCGCTTACGACCGCCACGGCGCCGAATTCGCCCATCGCTCTGGCGTTTGTTAGCACTACGCCGTAAAATAGCCCCCATTTTATGTTCGGTAGCGTAACGCTAAAAAATGTGCGAAGTCCGCCAGCGCCCAGACTAAACGCCGCCTCTTCCTCGCTATTTCCTTGCTCTTGCATTAACAAAAGCGTCTCCTTGGCTACAAACGGAAAGGTAACGAACGCGCTAGCTAGCAAAATCCCCGGCAGTGCAAAAATCACGTCGAAATTTATCGCGCTAAAAAATTTTCCCAAAAAGCCGCTATTTCCAAAAAGCAGCACGAACATTAACCCTGCGATAACGGGCGAAACGGCAAAGGGCATATCTAAAAGCGTAAGTAGCACAGTCTTGCCACGAAACTCGAATTTCGCCGCCGCGTAGGCTATCATAACGCCAAATACGGTATTTATAACCACGCAAAATCCCGCGCAAAGCAGGCTAAGCTTTACCGCGCTAATCGCGTAATCGTCGCTAATCGCGGTAAAATAGCCGCTAAGCCCGTCTTTTAGGGCTTCTGATACGATGGTATAAAGCGGAAGCGCGATAAAAACGAATAAAAACGCGGCGCTAATTAAAAGCAAAACGGGCTTTAAAATTTTCGGTTCGCTCATTTTGCGACCTTTTTTTGTATGAAATTTATCAAAAATAGCGAGGCAAACGCTACTAAAATCATGAAAAATCCGATTACGGCGGCTTCTTGATAATTAAAACTATCTAGGCGCGAGACGATTAAAACGGGTAAAATTTCGCTTTTAAAAGGGATGTTGCTCGAAATAAAAATGACCGAGCCGTATTCGCCAAGGCCTCTGGCAAAGGCTAGCGCAAAGCCCGTTATCAAGGACGGAAGCAGGCTTGGAAGCATTATTAGCCTAAAAATTTGCCAAAAATTCGCGCCTAAATTTTCGGCCGCTTCAAGCACTTGTTTATCAAAATCTTTTATAACGGGCTCCGTCGTCCGCACTACAAACGGCATACCTACGAATATCAAAACGATTACAACGCAAGTAAAATCCGCCCCTTGCAAATCTATGCCGAGCCTTAAAAGCGCAGCGCCCATAACGCCGCCGTGCGAAAATAAATACGCCAGGCAAATCCCAGCCACCGCCGTAGGTAGCGCAAAAGGAATATCTATAAGCGAGCTAATAAAGCCCTTGCCCCAAAATTCGTAACGCGCCAAGCACCACGCGATAATAAAACCGAAAAGCGAATTTATCGCTGCGGCGACGAATGAAGCCGTAAATGAAAATTTAAGCGCCGATAATACGCGAGGATCGCTGATAACGGCTAAAATTTCGCCTATGCCGCCCTTAAAGCTAAAAGCACCCAGAGCCGCCAGCGGCAGTAAAACCAAAAAGCAAACGTAGCTAGCGCCAAGACCGAAGCAGATATTAAATCCCGGCAAAATCGAGGGCTTTTTAAGTAAAAATTTTCTCATTTTTTGCCCTTCGCTACGATCTCGTAAATTTTATCAAACTCGCCTCCGTCGCTAAAATGCCGCTTTTGCGCCGCGTCCCAGCCGCCAAAGCTATCTATGCTTATTAAATTTATTCGCGGGAAAATTTTCTCGTATTTTTTAGCGACGCTTTCATCCGTCGGGCGGAAGAAATTTTTCGCGATGATCTCCTGCGCATCGGGCAGATAAAGGCGCGCCAGATATTCGCGGGCAAGTTGGGCGTTGCCGTTTACGGCGGCGTTTTTGCTTAAAACCGCGACAGGAGGCTGCGCTAGGATGCTAAGGCTTGGGTAGATAATCTCAAACTCGTCCTCTCCTAGCCTTGCTTTGCTAAGATACGCTTCGTTTTCCCACGCAATCATCGCGTCGCCGATACCGCGGCGTATGAAAGTGTTTGCCGACCCGCGAGCGCCTGCGTCTAGCACGGGAGCGTTGGCGTAGAGTTTAACCAAAAATTCGCGAATTTTATCCTCGTCTCCGTCAAATTTAGCCGCCGCGTAGGCGTATGCGGCTAGGTGGTTATACCTCGCGCCGCCTGATGTTTTGGGATTTGGAGTTACGATTTTTACGTCGTTTCTTACTAGATCGTCCCAGTCTTTTATACCTTTTGGATTGCCTTTTCTAACCAAAAATACGATCGTGGAGTTGTAAGGCGCGGAGTTTAGCGGGAGCTCTTCTTGCCACGAAGCGTCCAAAGCGCCGCTTTTTCGCGCGACGGCGTTAATGTCGTAGGCAAGAGCCAGCGTCGCGACGTCGGCTTTTAATCCGTCTATTAGCATCCTAGCCTGCGCGCCGCTACCGCCGTGGCTTTGTAAAATTTTAATCTTTTTGCCGCTTTTTTGCTCGTAGTATTTAATAAAAAGCGCGTTATATTCTTTAAAAAGCTCCCGCGTCGCGTCGTACGAGACGTTTAAAAGCTGTTGCGCGGCGGCAAAATTTATAAGCGCTAAAAAGATTAAAATTTTATTCAACCGCTATCCTTTCGCATTTTGATTTCAAGCTTAGCGATTTTTCGACGACGGGGCCGATTATTAAAATCGCCGGACGAGCGCATTTTAGCGCCATAGATTCTAAATTTTTTATTCGTCCGACGATCGCTTTTTCATCCGCTCTATCTATATTTGAAACAAACGCCGCGGGCGTATCTAGGTCTAAATTTAGCTTTCTTGCCGCATTTAAAATTTCGCCCGCGTAAGCGTGCGCCATAAGCGCGACCGTCGTAATGCCTTTCGTTTTTAAAATTTCAAGCCAAGCGGTATTTATCTCGCCGCCTTTTAGATGCGCCGAGACTATCAAAACGCCGCTGCTAACGCCCCTAATCGTGGGCGTAATAAGCGCGCTAGCACATCCGGCAAAAACCGAACTAACGCCGCTAATTAGCTCAAACTCTACGCCGTTTTCCTCTAAAAAGCTCATCTCCTCAAACGCTCTGCCAAACAAGCTCGCGTCGCCGCCTTTTAACCGCCCGACGGTCTTGCCTTCTTTTGCCAGGCTTAGCATAAGGGCGTTTATCTGCTCTTGCGTCGCGCTATCTTCGTCTTTGCCTTTGCCTACGTTAATAATCTCTACGCCTAAATTTCGTAAAATTTCGCGCGTATCCTCGCCGACTAGTTTATCGCTTAGAGCTACGTCTAGCAGCTCAAACGCTTCAAGCGCGCCTAAGGTGAGATTTTGAAGGCTGCCGCTGCCGCAGCTAATTAAAAAAACTTTGCCTAAATTTTCGCGGCACTTCGGTTTTAAAATTTCGGCCTTTTGCGGGTTAGAATTTTCAATCGCCTCAAGCCTGGCTAGTTTCAGCTTCGGGATAAAATCAGCTAAATTCCTAGGCAAAATTTTAGCTATTTTATCTCTTACGAGCGCGGCTAAGCTAGGACTCGCGCCGCTAGTGCTAACGCCTACGCTAAGCTCGCCTAAATGCGCGTTTGCGGTAAAATAAAAATCGCTTAAAGCAGGCTTATCGACTACGTTTAGCAAATAGCCCGAGCTTTTACGCTCGCTAAATAAAGCTTGCCCTAAATTTTCATCTCCGCTAGCATCTATTATTATTTCAAAACCGCTTAAATTTTCGCCCAAATTTTGCCGCGTTAGCTTGCGAATTTTTACGTTTTTATCGGCAAAAAACGGCTCTAAAATTTTTTCGGCTAAAATTTCGCACTCCCAACTAGCCGCTTTTAGGGCTAAAAATTTTTGCCGCGCGACCTTTCCGGCTCCGATTAAAAGCACGCGTTTGGGCGTAAGGGCTACTGGTAGGGTCATTAAATTTTATCTTTTAGCGTTTCGCCAAAAAGCGCGTCCGCGCCGTAGTCGTAATACGCTTTCGGGTTTTCCTCAAACGTCCCCACGCGCTGATACAGCCCGCAAAGCTCGGTTATGACGCTATCTCCGCCGTTATCGACCCAGTCGTTGAAGTTTTTAAACTCGGATTTTACCTGCGTAAATTTTTTAAGCGTTTGATAGACGAATTCGGGCACGTGATAAGCGGCCACGCCGCCTACTTTTTTGCCGAATTTGCTTTTGCCTTCTTTTAGCTCGCCGCCGGCAAATACGCTGTAATAAGGAAGCGATCTGCCGTCCTCGCGCCTAGTGCCGCCCATAAAGCCTAAATTTGCGTTTTGATGAGCGGTGCAGGAGTTTGGACAGCCCGACATCTTAATAACGATATCTTTTAAAAGCGAAAAGTCTAAATCGCTGTTTCTAATATGATCGTGGATAGCCTCCACTGCGCCTTTTGGACGGCAAATACCAAGCCGACAGGTCGATGCGCCCGTGCATGGAGTCATGTTTGCAAACACGCGCGGATCGGCGCTCATAGGCGAAATCTCCGCGATAACCGGATAAAGCGCGATAAGATCGGTCTTTTTGAGATTTTTTAAGATGATATGCTGATCTCGGCTTATAAAAAGCGAATCTTTTAGGCCTAGTTTAATAAGCGCTTTTGATAGCTTTATCGCATCGTCTCCGCGCACGTTTCCCCACAAAAACGGCACTACGGCGTAGTAATAGCCCTTTTGTTTTTGCGCGGTTACGTAGTTTTGCGCCCAGGCTTTTTGTGCGGCGGAAAATCTAACGCGAGGTTCGCTTACTAGCGGCTTAACGCCCCTTGGCTCTTTGATGTCCAGCCTCCATTTTTCGCTTGAAGCTCTAATTTTTGCGACCTCGTCCTCGATCATTTTAAAAATCGTCTCTTTTCCTAGCTTCTCGGCGGCGTGGCGCAGGCGGGCGGAGTTTCTATGCTCGTAATCGCCGGTTTTAGCAAACACGAGCTTGATAGCTTGCGCGTATAAAAAGGCTTCGTTTGCGGGGATGAAACTTTTAAATTTATCGCCTAGGCGCGGTTTTGAGCCCATTCCGCCCGCGACGTAGACTATAAAGCCTTTTTTGCCGCCTTTTTTGGTCGCTATAAAGCCCGCGTCCGTGATAGTCGCGTTTGCTCGGTCAGCCTTGGAGCCTGAAAAAGCGATTTTAAATTTCCTAGAAAGTCCGTAAGAATCGGCTCTGCCGATAAGCATGCTAGTAATGGCGTTTGCGTAGGGAAGGACGTTAAAAGCCTCGTCTTTGGCGACTCCCGCTAGCGCGTCGCAAACTACGCCTCTAACGCAATCCCCGCATGCGCCGCGCGTAGTCATATTTATCGCGGCGATCTCGTTTTCAAGCTCTATAAATTCGTCGTCTTTTACAAAATGAATCTGAATGCTAGCTCTCGTAGATAGATGCAAAAATCCGTTGGCGTAGCGCTTGCAAAGCTCGCCTAGGCGCGCGAATTCTTTCGCGCCAACGCCGCCGCCGTGCGTTTTTACCCGCGCCATGTAGCTGTCTTTTACGCGCTGTTCGTATATCCCAAACGCCACGCGAATTTTCTCAAAACCTTTAAAATCAAGCTCGCCGCTTTTATATTCTTGCCATTTTTGCCTAAAAAATTCCGCGTCTTTGACGCTTACTTCCGCCGGAATAATATAGGTGTCCATCGTTTGCCTTTTTATAAAATTTGGGCGAGATTTTACAATAAATTTACTTAAAGGGATAAAACGCTATTAAAAATTTTAGGCTCTGTGTGCTAAATGTATTGCTAGACAGAGA
>NZ_CAJPMA010000047.1 GCF_905371695.1 uncultured Campylobacter sp.
TAGCCTATCTTGCGCGCTAGGCGAGCTGCAAAGCGCCCAAAAAGAGCAATCTTTGCTGCGAGATACGATGCTCGCGCTCGTAAACGAACAAAGCCAAAGCGTAAAATATATTTTTGAAAATTTAAACCGAGACGCGGCGTCGCTAAATAAGGCCAGAGCCGAAACTAATAAAGCCGCGCAAGCGCTAATTTCCGGGATCGCCAAAGGCTCGGCGCAAGGCGAACAGCTAATGCAAAGCATCAAAGACATCCGCGCGAACGTAGAAAAATATAATCCTAAGCTAGATGCTTCGTTTTTTACGTTCTTTGAACGAATAAACGCACTGATGTCGCAAAACTACGCAAATTTCGCCGACAAAAATTTACCCAGCGACGCTAAAATTTTCGCCTTTGCGCTAAGCTCGGTCTACGACGATTTAGCCGAGCTAAATCTCTCCCGCGCTCACGTCGCGCAAACTATCGCGAGCGGCGATACGCTATCAAAAGACGGCGCGCTAAAATGGCTAAATTTTATTCCTTCGCAGATAAAATTTAATTTACCCGCGCTAGGCGTATTAGGCGAGATTAACGCGCTTAATCAAAGCGAAAAAAGCGCGAAAATTTCAAACGAACTACGAGCGATGAAGGATAAAATTTCAGCCCTAACGGGTAAAATTTCATACGAAGACATCGTTAAAATCGATGAAATTTCAAAGCAAAAATTTTTGGTATTTTTAGAAGCGGCGGACATCGCCGAGCGCAAATTTAAACAAATCGTACAAAAAGAGCGGCTAGACGCGGTTACGGCGCTGGTTATTTTATCGCTGGCGGCTTTATGCCTAATTTACTGCGCGGTAAGAACGTATCTAAATTTCGCCGATTTTTCGCGAGTAAAGGCGAAATTAGCCGCGGCGAAAAACGAAATTTTAAGCGGCGAGGAAAATTTAACGGACGAGGAAATAGTCGAAAATTTAGCCGCGTTTTACCGAAATATAGCCGCTAGAAATAAAAAAATGAGCGCGTTTGAGAACATTAAAAATACCTATCTCGGCAAACTAGCAGACTCTTACGAGCGAATTTACGCGCAAAACAGGCAAATGCTCGCGCTTTTAAGAGAGAGCTGCTCTACGCCCGAGCAAATTCGCGCGATAAATATTTTAGACGAAAATAGCGCGTTTTCGTCGCTAAATTACGAAAATATAAAAAACGTCCTGCAAATAGAAAATAAGGATTTAACGCTAAATTTAAGCGTTTTCAATCCGCAAATTACGTTTCAAAGCGTACTTGAATCAAAAGCCGCTCAGGCCGCGCAAAAGCAAGTAAACTACGTTACGTTTTTAGACCCGCGGCTTAACCGCAAACTAGAAGGCGACGAGAGCAAAATCCGCGTGATCTTATTTAACGTTATAAACGCCGCTCTATCGCAGTGCAATCAATTTTCAAAGCTCGTAGTAGAGATTAAAAGCGCGGCTAATTCATTGCGCCAAGACGCGGCTGGTATTAGCGTAAGCGTGAGAAATAACGCAAACGCAATGAGCGAGGCGCGCGTAGCGGCGCTGTTAGATCCCTCGCTTAAATGCGAAGGCGCTAGCGAAAATTTGCAGCTTTACGTAAGTATCGCCGATATGTATTTAAAGCTTATGGGAAGTAAAATTTCAATTAGCGCCGCTCAGGGCGCCGGAAACGAATTTTCGTTCGTATTAAGGCTGGACGCGAAGGGCGAGACAGAAAAATTTAGCGTGGACGGCGATGCGTTAGTAGGCTACGTAAACGATACAAGCGCGCAATATAATAGATTTATGAATGCGACGCTAGAAGGGTTAGGCGTCAGATACGAAACTATTTCAAGCGCCGAAGATACGCGAAAATTTCAAAAATACGCCCTCGTAATAATGCGCGAAAGCAATGATGCTAGCGCGACGGCTAAAAATCTAGTCTGGATAAAAGATCCACTAACGCCAGCGCGCCTAGCCAGTAAGCTCTCGCAAGAAGCTATCCGCCGTAGCTTGCGAACGATAAGCGCAAAACCGCAAATTTTAATCTACGACCCGAACGCGGCGGTTTTAGAGATGATAAAATACGCGTTTAGCGGCTTTGACGCGGAACTTACGTGCGCGAGCGGTTACGAAAAGGCGCTTAGTGAGGCGGCTAGCGAAAAATTCGCCGCTATCTTTGCGGACTCGGGAGCGAGCGAGGATTTGAGCGCGCTAAAACGAAACGCGCAAAACTCCGCAACGCCGATGATAGCGACGTTTTCAAACACTAGCGGCGAGGCCGCGGACGCGCGGATATTCGCAGAGCGTATCAAAAAGCCGATAAACCCCAAAATTTTGGGCGAAATTTTGGGCAGATTTATTAAAAATTTCGGCTCTTTCGTTAAAAAAGAGGGCGAGCTAATTAAAAGCCGAGAAATTTTGCTCTGCAAAAAATCAAGCATCGAAAATAAAATTTTCGAGGGCGCGCTGCTCGAATTTAAGGACTCGTTAACCGTAGCGCAAAGCTTCGGCGAAGCGCTAGACCTGATCGGACGAAAACCTTTCGGACTAGCGCTAATAGACGGGGACTGCGAGGGGTTTGAGCTAGGGGCGTTTACCGGCGCGCTAGATAGCGCGAGGGCGGCGTTTAACGCGGATATTAAGGCTTACGTTTTTAGCGACGAAGCGCTAAATTTCGGGAATAAAAAATACGTCAAAATCCTATCGCCTAGCGTGAGTAAAGCGCAACTATCCAAAGTAGTAAAACAGGAGTTCGGTTATAAATCAAGAAGTAGCGCGGCGCAATTAACGGCCCGTTAGGCAAATATCTTTAAACTCACACGCTCTTTTAAAATTTCCGCCGTGATCTAAAAACAATCGCTTATCTTTTTATATTTAAATTTCGGCAAATTTTCGGATAAAAATTTACCGACGCAGGCGCGCCCTTTTAAAAGCGAAATTTCGCGATGCCCGCAAATAAACCCTAAAATTTCGCCGAATGCGCAAACCGAAAGCAAAATCTACTTAAACCAGCTTTTTATTTTATCAAATACGCTCTCGTCGGTATTTACGCTCTTGCCGCTTTGTATACCGAAGCTCTCTTGAAGCTTAGTTAAAAGCTCTCTTTGTTCGTCCGTTAATCCCGTAGGCGACTGAATTGAAATTTGCACGATTAGCCTACCGATCCGGCTTGAATTTACGACTTTTACGCCTTCGTTATCAAAGACGAATTGCTGCTTATCCTTCGCGCCTACCGGTAATTTTAGCTGCGTTTTGCCCCGAAGCGTAGGCACTTCTATGCTTTCGCCCAAAGCCGCTTGCGTGAAAAATACCGGAATTTCGATATACACGTCCTCGTTGCGACGCACGAAATGCTCGTCATCTTTTACGTCTATACTTACGTAAAGATCGCCCGCATCGCCGTTTGCGCCTATGTTGCCCTTGCCGCTAACGCGCATCCTCATACCGCTGTCGACGCCTTCCGGGATCGTGATTTTTAGCGTTTGAGCTTCCTCTTTGTAGCTTGCGCCGCCGCATTTTGGGCATTTATCTTTTATCGTTTCGCCGGTGCCGCCGCAGTAAGGACACTCTTGCACGAAGCTCATAAATCCTCTGCTTTGCGCGATCCTGCCTTTGCCGCCGCAATGCTTACACGCATGGGTTTTACCGTCTTTGCTGCCGGTGCCTTTGCACTCGTCGCACGGCACTTTTCGCGAGTATTTTATCTCTTTTTCGCATCCGAAAATCGCTTCGTTAAACTCTATTCTAATCGGAATTTCAAAGTCTATCGGATACTTTTCGCCGCCGCGTTTGCGTGAACGCGATTCGCCGCCGCCGAAAAAGGAGTTAAAAATGTCCGAAATATCAAAATCCGCGCTAAACCCGCCGAATCCGCCTTGTCCGTTTAGCCCCTCTTTGCCGTATCGGTCGTAAATTTGACGCTTATTATCGTCGCTTAAAACCTGATACGCTTCGTTTACGAGTTTAAATTTATCTTCCGCGTCTTTATCTCCGGCGTTTCTATCGGGATGATATTTTAAGGCGAGTTTTCGGTACGCTTTTTTAATTTCCTCGCCGCTTGCGTTCTTTGAAATTTCTAACACTTCGTAGTAATCTACTTCCACGATCGTTCCTAATTAAGCTTATTTTAAATCCGCGATTTTACCTAACATTTTCTAAAATTTAGGCAAAAATTTAATATTTTTGCGTATAATCGCTCAAATTTTAAACGAGAAAGGCGCAAAGATGATTAACGTTTTAATGATCGAAGACGATGCGGAATTCGCGCAGATACTATCCGAATACCTTGATAATTTCAATATAAAAGTAACGAATTTCGAAGACCCTTATTTAGGATTAAGCGCGGGCGTTAAAAATTTCGATTTACTTATTTTAGACCTTACGCTTCCCGGTATCGACGGGCTAGAAGTCTGCAAAGAAATCCGCAGTAAATACGACATTCCTATCATCATTAGCTCCGCTCGCAGCGATATTAGCGACAAAGTCGTAGGATTACAGCTAGGCGCGGACGATTACCTGCCTAAGCCTTACGATCCCAAAGAAATGTACGCGCGCATAATGAGCCTAATCCGCCGCTATAAAAAAAGCAGCGAAACACAAGAAGAGGTCGTAGACAGCGCGTTTAGAATAGACGATAAGCGCCACGAAATTTACTTTAATAACGAGACTTTAACGCTAACGCCGGCCGAATACGAAATTTTAACCTATTTAATCAAGCAACACAGCTTCTCCGTATCCAGGGAACAGCTGGTTTATAACTGCAAAAGTTTAAAGGATAAGGACTCAAAGAGTTTAGACGTTATCATCGGACGCCTTCGCACGAAGATAGGCGATAGCTCCAAAGCGCCTAAACATATATTTTCGGTTAGAGGAATAGGTTATAAACTCATCGGATGAAGCATTCGATCGCTACCAAGACGACGGCGATATTCGCCATCGCTTTTTCGTTAATGTGCGCGCTGTTTTTTACGTTTGCGAATTTGCAGCTAGAAACGGCGCTCGAAAAGCTCCGCGATAAGCATATAAGCGCGATAAATTATCTTTTAGCGCTTTACGAGCGGGCTAATCCCCCGCAAGATTTAAGCGTTTATTTTAAAAATTTCGGACTTGAATACGTAGGCAATAAAAATTTGGCCACCGCCGTAGCCAAAAACGGCGAAAGCGTATACGACAAGCGCACTCCGCTAGGCGAGGTGCGGTCGATGAAATACAAAAACGATCTTTACTTGCTCATTAAAAATCCATCCTTTCAGCTGCTATTAGAAAGTAACGACGCAAGACACGTAAACGACCCGCTTTGGATCGGCTTTATCGTGATTTGCGCGCTTTTAGCCTCGCTTTACGTCTCGATGATTAGAAGCCTATTGCCGCTTAGAAAGCTAAGCCGCGATATTAGAAAATTCGCTGCGGGAAATATGGACAGCTCGTCTTACCAAATAGCCAGCATAAAAGGGCAAGACGAAATAAGCCAGGTAGCGATGGAATTTAACAACGCCGTAGGCAAAATTCGCGACCTCATCCGCTCGCGCCAGCTATTTTTGCGCGCGATAATGCACGAGCTAAAAACGCCCATCGGCAAGGGCAGAATCGTGTCTGAAATGATACCAAACGACACGCAAAAAATGCGTCTAATTAACGTTTTTGAGCGGTTAGAAATGCTAATTGCCGAATTTAGCAAGGTCGAGCAACTGTTGTCTAAAAGCTATTCGCTTGATTATCAAGAATGCCATTTTTCGCTGATTTTAGAACAGGTGCAAGACATGCTTATGTTAGATCGCTTCGACGAGCGCGTAAACGTGCAGATTAAAGACGACGTGCTCGTACGCGTGGATTTCCAGCTTTTTAGCCTTGCGATCAAAAACCTAATCGATAACGCTCTAAAATACGCCGACGATAAAAAAGCCGCGCTTATATGCGACGCGGACGGCATTACTGTTAAAAATTTGGGCAAAAAGCTCACCCATCCGATCTCGCATTATATGCAAGCCTTCGTTCGCGGCGACAAGACTAACGCCAGCAGCGGCATGGGACTTGGACTTTACATTATAGAGCAAATCTGTCAGATGCATAAATTCGGACTCGCATACGACTATAAGGACGGCTATCACTGCTTTAAAGTCGTCCTAAATCCCGCGGAAAACGCCAAATGAAAGGGCTTGAAAAATTTAACGAGCTGACGCAGGCGTTTAGCAAGTTACCTGGCGTCGGGAAAAAGTCCGCGGCCAGGTTCGCTTATTTCGTCAGCCTGCAAGATACCTTCGGCGGGCTAAAACTTGCCCAATGTATCGAGGACGCCGTAAGATTTATCAGGCGATGCGAGCGATGCGGCGGACTTAGTGAGAACGAAATTTGCGACATTTGCGCCGACGCTAGCCGAGATAAAAGCAAAATTTTGATCGTAGAAATGCCAAAAGATATTTTAGTTTTCGAGCAAAACGGCATTTACGACGGACTTTACTTCGTGCTAGAAAATATCGACGAAAGCGCGGTAAATAGGCTACGCGAGACCATCTTGCAAAACGGCGCGACGGAGGCGATTTTCGCTTTTACGCCCGGGCTTAACTCCGATGCGCTGATGCTTTTTATCGAAGATAAAATTAAGATCGAAGGGTTAAAATTTAGCAAGATCGCGCAAGGCGTACCTACCGGCGTAAGTCTGGAAAATATCGATATGCTCTCGCTTTTAAAAGCGCTCGAAAGCAGGACGAAGGCGTAAATTTCTAAGGTGCGCCTAGCTAAAATAGCCGCCGAAATTTATCGCTTTTAATCGCCGCTCAAACCCGGTTGTTCGCATTGACCGCGCCGACGCGAAATTTTAGCGCAGATGGACCGCGCGGTCGTTAAACCGAAATTTTAATATTAAAATGCAAAAGGCGGCGTGCGTAATTTAACGTTCGCGTTTAAAACAGCTTACCAAATGATCGTCTACCGCTCCCATGCTTTGCAAAAACGCATACGCCGTGGTAGAGCCGAAAAACTTAAACCCGCACTTTTTCATATCTTCGGCTAGCGCATCGCTCAGCGGCGTAGTCGCGGGCACCTCGCCCACGCTCGTCCAGTTATTAACTATCCGCCGCCCGCCCGTAAAACGGCATAAATACGCGTAAAAGCCGCCGAATTCGCGCTTGATAGCCAAAAAAGCCTTGGCATTTGCCGCGAGCGAGGTTAGCTTCGCGCGATTTTTAATTATCCCCTCGGTTTGCATCAGCGCGTCTATTTTCGCACCGTCGTACTCTGCTAGAATTTGCGGGTCAAAGCCGTCAAACGCCGCTCTCATCGCTTCGCGCTTTTTTAACACGACGTGCCAGCTAATACCGGCTTGCATGCTTTCTAGCACGATCATTTCAAAAAGTTTGCGATCGTCCGTCTGTAACTCGCCCCACTCGTCGTCGTGATAAGCGCGGTATAAATCGTCTTTCTCGCACCAAGGGCAGCGTTTTTTCATGATTTTCCTTTATTTTTCGGCGTATACGTTTCGCCGATAACGTAAAATTTTTTTAAAAATAAAATAAGCGGCTTAAAAATTTTATGAGGCGGACGCGCAGGCGCCGCGTAAGCGGAAAGTCCTGCGAATTTAAGCGCGACTTTCGCATACGGACTCGAAACGGCTAAGTAAAAAATGTAAAGCAAAAGGCGCGCTAACCGCTAAATTTAGCCCCCAGCGCGTTAAACCCCCATAGGTTCCTAGCGCTTGAAAGCTCTTTTTTGTTCGGTTCTACTATCATCATCTCCTCGTTCGCTCCCAGCCGTTCGCAAATTTCGCCGAAAGGATTAATCAAAAAGCTATCGCCGTAAAAGCTCCACTGCTCGCCGTTTGCGCCTTTTTGCTTGTAAGCGCCGATGCGATTTACGCGAAGTACGTAGACGTTGTGGGTAAAAGCGCGCATTTTTAGCAGCTCTTCCCAGCGCGCGTGCGTCTCGAACGTGCTTGCCGTAGGCACTACGACTAGATCGACCTTTTTACTCGCCAAAGCCTGCCAGCACGCGTCAAAATGCGCTTCAAAGCCGCTTACGACGCCTACTTTGAGCTTGTCGCAGTTAAACGTCAAAATTTCGCCGCCGCTAGCCTCGTTCGCGTAAAATTTCGCCTCGTTCCAATGCGCGTAAGGCATCAAAATTTTCTGTTCGCAAAATTTACTCTGAGCGGGGCCAAATTTAGCCAAAAATTTTACCGGCTTGCCCGCGCGCACCGATACGACGGGAGCTACGACGGTTAGGTCGTATTTTTTAGCCAGCGTGCTTATGCTTTGCTTTTTTTGCTCGCTTTGAGCTTTTATCATACCCATAGGCATGGTTTCAAGCTCTTTAAAAAAGCTGTTTAGTACGTATTCGCCAATCGCCACGAGTTTTACGCCCTTATCCGCGCAAATGCGAAAATAAAAATCCAGCCTTGCATCGCTCATAGGCAGCGTAGGCAGCTGTAAAGCGCAAATTTTACTCATCGGCTTGCTTTATTATTAGCTCGGCGCGTTCTAAAATTTCGCGCGCCTCTTCGATTAGCTTTTTGCCTCGCTCGTGTAGCTCGACGCTTTGTTCCAAGCTGACGCTCGGGTCGTTTAGTTTGGCTAAAATTTCGTTTGCCTGCTTTACTTTTTCCTCAAAATTTTGCGCGTTCTCGCTCATTTTTCTAAAATTTCCTTTACGTATTTATCGAATTTATGCGTCTCGACTAAAAACGCGTCGTGTCCGTAGTCGCTATCAATCTCTATATATTCGCAAAGATCCGTGCGCCCCGTAGCCTTAAAAGCGTCGTAAATCTCGCGCATGCAGCTAGGCGGGAAGAGTAAATCGCCGCTAAACGCGATCAGATAGAGTTTGGCGCGAATCGGAGCCAACGCATGCGCTAAGTCGTCGTAGTGGCGAGTGCAGTCAAAGATATTCATCATCTTAGCGATATAAAGGTAGCTTAGCGGGTCAAAGCGGCGCGGGAAGTTATAGCCGTTGTATTCGAGGTATCTGTCGATCTGAAATCGCCCCGTAAGCTCGTAAAGTCCGTCCGTCTCGACGTAGTTTCGCCCGAATTTACTCTCCATCGAGCTAGGGCTTAAAAAGCTAATGTGCCCCGCCATCCGTCCGAACGCCAGCCCGTCTAGTCCGCTATTTGCGATGTCCTTAGGGTCGTATTGTCCGTTTTTAAAATTCGGGTCCCTTAAAATCGCTTCGATACCTATTTTATTAAACGCGATCGCCCACGCCTTGGTCTGATAAGTGCTAGCCATCATAACGACGTTTTTAGCAAACCGCGGAAACTCTATCGCATAGCAAAGCGCCTGCATTCCGCCCAGGCTGCCGCCGATCACCGCGTGCGCGCCGTTTATGCCTAACTTTTCAAATAGCCTAATCTGCGCCTTTACGACGTCGCTAATAGTAAGCACGGGAAAGCGTAAACGATACTGCCGCCCGGTGCTAGGCTCGGTGCTAAGCGGGTTGGTCGAGCCATAGCAAGAGCCTAGAATACTAACGCAAATAACGAAAAATTTATCCGTATCTACGCCCTTGCCGCTACCTATTAACGCATCCCACCAGCCGGCTTTATCGTCGCTTTTTTCGTATCTGCCCGCAGCGTGGCGAGAGCCAGTTAACGCGTGGCAGACGACGATAACGTTGCTTTTATCCGCGTTTAGCTCGCCGTAAGTCTCATAAGCCAGCTCGAACTCGGGCAGTATACGACCGCTCTCTAAATAAAGCGGTTCGTTAAATTTTAGCTTTCCGGTGCGTAAATTTAGCACTAATTTACTTTGTAATTAGGCGCTTCGTGAGTAATAACTACGTCGTGGACGTGGCTTTCTTTTAATCCGGCGCTTGAAATTTCGACAAATTGCGCTTTTTCTTGCAGCGTATGGATATCTTTCGCGCCCATGTAGCCCATCGAACTTCTAAGGCCGCCTAGCAGCTGATGCACGACGTCTCTTATATTGCCCGCATAAGGTACGCGTCCCTCTATGCCCTCGGGAACTAGCTTATCTTGCGCGGTGCCTTCTTGAAAATAGCGGTCCGAGCTACCCTTAGTCATCGCGCCGATACTTCCCATGCCGCGGTAGACTTTATATTGCCTGCCTTGAAAGGTAATTAGCTCGCCCGGGCTTTCTTCGCAGCCTGCCAGCAAGCTTCCGGCCATTATACTATCAGCCCCCGCCGCTAGCGCTTTGGCTACGTCGCCCGAATACTTTATACCGCCGTCGGCGATTATCGGTACGCCGTATTTTTTAGCCTCTCTGGCGCAGTCGTCGATGGCTGAAATTTGCGGTACGCCCACGCCGGCTACTATGCGGGTGGTGCAGATAGAGCCAGGGCCTATGCCTACTTTTATACCGTCCGCGCCCGCCGCGGCCAGGTCGCTAACGGCGGCGGGATTTGCTATATTTCCCACGACGACGTCTACTCGCAAATTCGCCTTAACCCATTTTAAAGTATCGATAATACCCTTTGAGTGTCCGTGCGCGGAGTCGATCACGATAGCATCCACGCCGGCTTCTACGAGCGCTTTGGCTCTATCGTAGTGTCCTACGCCGATCGCCGCCGCCACGCGAAGACGTCCGTAAGCGTCTTTATTCGCATTTGGATATTCTTTACGCTTTTTAAGATCTTTTATCGTGATTAAGCCCTCTAAATGGCCGCTCTCGTCGATGATAGGCAGCTTTTCTACGCGGTTTTGGCTAAAAATTTTCTCCGCGTCGTCTAGCGTGCAGCCCTTAGGCGCGGTGATTAGCGGCGCCTTGGTCATTCGCTCTTTTACGCGCGTGTTGCGATCGGTCTCAAAGCGCAAATCGCGGTTAGTTAAAATTCCGATTAATATATTTTTGCCGTCTACCACGGGGACGCCCGAAATGTGCAGATCCGCCATTAGATCAAGCGCCTCGCCCACGCTGGCGTCGGGGCTAATGGAAATAGGATCGATGATTACGCCGCTCTCGCTTTTTTTCACGCGGCGCACCTCTTTTACCTGACTTTCCACGTCCATATTTTTATGTATCACGCCGATACCGCCCAGACGCGCCATCATGATGGCTGTGCGGTGCTCGGTGACGGTATCCATCGCCGCCGATACGACCGGTATATTTAGCGAGACGTTTTTACTAAATTTAGTCTGGATATTTACCTCTTTGGGTAAAATTTCGGAGTATTGCGGCACCAAAAGCACGTCGTCGAAAGTCAGCGCTTTTTTGATAATTTTCATCGTCTATCCTTTTATTAAATTTTCCAAACTTAACGCCCCATCGAGCACGCTTTGCTCGTCCCACGCCCTACCGATAAGCTGCGCCGATACGCTTAAATTTTCGCTTACTTTCGCGACCGGCACCGAGATAGCCGGAAGTCCCGCTAGATTTACGCTAATCGTGTAAATATCGCTTAAATACGCCGTTAGCGGATCGCTAAGCGCGCCGAATTTTGGAGCCGCGCCCGGAGCTACTGGCATAAAAATAAGGTCGGCTTCGCTTAAAATTTTCTCGTACTGGGCCTTGATATGAGCGCGCGCTTTTTGCGCTTTAATGTAATACGCGTCGTAATATCCGCTACTAAGCACGAAAGTGCCCAGCAAAATTCGCCTCTTCACTTCTTCGCCGAAGCCTTCCGAGCGGGAATTTACGTATAAATCTTTTAAATTTTTAGCTTCCGCGCGCCTGCCGTAGCGCACGCCGTCGTATCGGCTTAAATTCGCGCTGGCTTCGGCGGTGGCGATGATATAATAAGCCGCCACGTCGTATTTGGAATCTTCAAGATCGCGGTAGATTATCTTATGTCCGTGCGATTTTAGCTTTTCTATGGCCGCTAAAAGCGCGGTTTTAGTTTCGGCGGAGGCGTTATTTACGTAGTTTTCTATAACACAGATAGTTAGCTTTCTCTCGCCGTTTAGATTAGGCGCGGTAGGGGTAAAATTTAGCTCCGCGCTCGTACTGTCCTTGTCGTCGCGGCCAGCGATAACGTCGAATAAAATCGCCGCGTCCTCGACGTTTTGCGCGATCGGGCCGATTTGATCGAGCGAACTGGAATACGCCCCTAGCCCGTAGCGGCTCACGCGTCCGTAAGTGGGCTTAAAGCCTACGCAGCCGCAAAATGCCGCAGGCTGGCGTATGGAACCGCCCGTATCGCTTCCAAGGGCCGCCACCGCAAGTCCCGCCGCTACCGCAGCCGCCGAGCCGCCCGAGCTGCCGCCCGGTACGTGAGCGCGGTTTAGCGGATTTAGCGTCTTGCCGTAGTAGCTGCTCTCAGTCGTGCTTCCCATCGCGAATTCGTCCATATTCGTGCGGCCAAACGGCGCAAGTCCCGCCGCAAGCAGCTTTTCTACGACGGTCGCGTTGTAAGGCGCTACGTAGCCTTGTAAAATTTTAGACGCACTAGTTACCGCCCAACCGCTTACTTGAATGTTGTCTTTTATCGCGATTGGCACGCCGTTTCCAAGCTTATTTAAAGGCTCGTCCGTCAGTTGCTCGACGTATGCTCCCAGCGTCTTATCCGCTAAAATT
>NZ_CAJPMA010000048.1 GCF_905371695.1 uncultured Campylobacter sp.
CGGCAAATTCGCCATATCCGTCGCGCCTTGAACGTTGTCGTGACCGCGCAGAATATTACAGCCGCCGCCCGATACGCCCATATTTCCTAGCACTAGTTGCAGGATCGGAGCGATACGAGTGTTTGAGCTGCCTATGGTGTGCTGAGTTAGACCCATCGCCCAAACGACCGATCCCGGGCGATTTTTGGCGTAAACTTCGGTTATCTCAAGAAGCGTCTCTTTTTTGATCCCGCAAACATCGGCCACGACTTCGGGCGTCCATTTGGCAGCCTCTTCACGGATCAGATCCATACCGTAGACGCGGTCGTTTATAAATTCCTTATCTTCCCAGCCGTTTTGAAAGATGATATTCATCATGCCGTACATAAAAGGTATATCCGTGCCGGTGCGAATTTGAGCAAAATAATCAGCCTTAGCCGCAGTTCTCGTGTATCTTGGATCGATCACGATTAGCTTTGC
Organism: uncultured Campylobacter sp.; assembly: GCF_905371695.1. Lineage (GTDB taxonomy): Bacteria > Campylobacterota > Campylobacteria > Campylobacterales > Campylobacteraceae > Campylobacter_A. Next base: position 460 of record NZ_CAJPMA010000048.1, read on the forward strand.
GCCGTTATTTTCCTTCGCTTTTAGAAAATGTCTAAAGCCGACCGGGTGATTTACCGCCGGATTTGCACCCACTATAAAGATAGATTTCGCGTTTTGGATATCTCCAAGGTGATTGGTCATAGCTCCGTAACCCCAAGTATTCGCCACACCGGCGACTGTAGAGCTGTGTCAAAGACGTGCTTGGTGATCTAGGTTATTAGTCCCGAACATCGCTACGAATTTGCTTATATAATAGCTTTGTTCGTTGCAATCTTTTGCAGAGCCTAGAAACATTACTTGCTCTGGATTTTTTTCGCGATACGCTTTTAGTTTGGCACCGATTTCATCAAGAGCCTCTTTGTAGCTGATGCGTTTCCATTTACCGCCTACTTTTTTCATCGGGTATTTTACGCGGCAGTGAGAGCGCACCATATCGATGACGTCACTGCCCTTACAGCAGTGGCCGCCAGCGCTTACCGGGTGATCTTGGGCTACTTCTTGGCGTACCCAAACGCCGTTTTCTACCTCGGCGCGCACTCCGCATCCAACGGAGCAAACCGTACAAACGGTTTTTATGATTTTAGAGTTTGGAAACGGATTTGCCATTTCTTCTTTTGTGGCGCTTCTAGTTACGCCGCTAGCGGCCAGCCCGCTCATGCCGCCCGCTACGCCTGCTAGCGCGGCCATTTTTAAAAACGATCTTCGCCCGACTGCGTTTGAGTGGGGCATAAGACGTAAATTTGCCTCAGACATATTCATCCTTTCTTAAATTTTATTTATTTCGCTTGTTCGTAGTATAGATCCCAGTTTTTGCTTCTTTTGTAGAGCACTTCGGTCTTTTTGCTTTTACCGTATTTTAGGTTTGACGCCGCTGCCGTCGCTACTCCGGCCGTAGCCGCTACCGCGCCGACTAGCCCCGCCTTTTTTAAAAATTCTCGCCTATTTTTTTGCATTTTCTTCCTCCATAGCTTTTAGCTTTCTCACTCTGTTTTTTTGTCTTCTTATGGCTTCGGATCTTGAAACTCCGTCCAAAGTCTTTTTGTTTTCGCCTTGATTTATAGGGCGCGGCGCACTTAAAACTACGCGCTCAAACTCTATAAATCCTTGCAAAAGCACTGCGACATCTTTATAAATTTCGCTGCTTTCGTGGTTAAAAAGATTCTCTATAAACTCGTCGATGTTTGGGTTTATGATCTCTTTAAAAAGCTGCTCCTCAAGCTCGCCGTATAGCTCCAGCTCGCTCTCTCGCGCGATAAATTCGCTCATTAGCGCAAACACGAAACCCACGTTGTCTTCGTTTTCTTTAAATTTAGCCTCGTCGCGCCTAATGTCTGTGCGGGCTAAAATTTTACGCACTTTTGCGCAGGCGTGTCCGACCTCGTAGCCCTCGTCGTAGTAGGACAGCGAGTTTCTAAGCGGACTTGGCAGAGCGTGGAAAATTTCATCGAATTCATCCACTAAATTTTGCGAATTTTTCTCGTCGAATTTTGCCTGTATGCGCATTATCGCGGCGGCCGATTCCTCGTTTAGAGCGTGCGCCGAGGCAAGGCCTAGCATCGCGTTTACGCCGCTAAATCTATCGGCTTCTTGGCTAAAAACGAAAAAACGCGAAAATAGCGAGTAGTAAAGCCTACGTCCCGCCGCAAATTCGCCCTTGCTAGTCATCGCCTTCCTTTATCATTTTTGTCTATTTTTTGAGATTTTTCTCGATTGTGAAACTATACTACTTTTTGACTTATTTCTTATACTTAAAAAAAAATAAATCAAAAAAATTAATATACGCTTAAATGTGCCTTAATTGCATATTACTTGTAGCGAATTTTAAGGGATAAAAGAAATATGAAATTTACGCATATATCTTACATTTACGCTTCATTTTGATATTTACTTTTAACTCGGCTATTTTAACGGGCGTTAAACGAGTCTAAATTTAAAATTTGAAGCGAAATTTGCAAAATTTCAGGGCTCACTCAAGCCCCAAAAACGCTTCCTCGTCAAATTTAAAATAAATATTTTCGCCGACGTTAAAATTTTGCGAATTAGGCGCCATGGTTTTTATCAAAAAGTCGCCAATTTTGATTTTTACCAAAAGATCTTTGCCAAGATAAAGCGAAACCGAGTGCAAGATACCTTCAAGATAGCCTTCTATCGGCGCTTTGCTTAGCATGATTTTGTTTGGATTTACGGCGATCTTTACGGCGTTACGTAAATTTTGCGGCAAATTTATGCTCGCATTTTCGTCAAATTTTAAAACTCCGTCCCGCGCGTCAAATATATTTTTGTACTCGAATTCGCACACGCGACCTTTGTGCAAAAAGACGTTTTCTTCGGCGACCGCGCTTAGCCATTTGTCGTCGTGGCTAGCGATCACAAAGCCGCAGCCGTATCTTTGCCGCATATAAAGCACCGCCTTGCCAAACAGCTTTGAGGTGCCCACGTCCACGCTATTTGTCGGCTCATCGAGTAGATAAAGCCGCGATCTAAGCGCCAAATTTAACGCAAAGCTAACGCGCTGCGTCTGCCCCGAGCTAAGCTCAAAGTGGCGCTTGTTTAAAAAGCTCTCGTCAAGCCCGACTAAATTTAACACCTCGCTCGCCCTTTCGTTAAATTCCGCTAGCACTCCGCGGCTTTTTAAAACGGCTCTAAAATTTTCCCTCACGGAGCGTTTTAAAAGCGCGGGCTCTGGCAACAAAACGCTAACGTCGCGCAGTAAATTTAGACTCGGCGCGCTGCTTCCCCACAGCCGCACCTCGCCGCTAGTGGGCTTTTGTAAAAACGACATTACTCGCATTAGCGTGCTTTTGCCGCTACCGTTGCTACCAGTTAGCGCGGTGATTTTGGTGACGTCGATATCAAGGCGCGGGATGTTTAAAATCTCGCTCGCGCCGTAGTTTAGGCGTAAATTTCTAACGTTTATCACTTTGCGCCTTTCTCGTTAAATTTACGAAAAGACTCAAGTTTGACGCGCCTAGCGCGCTTTTTGCGAGCGTAAATTTTTCAAATTTGTCAAATTTCATCGGTCAAGCCTTTTTAGCGCGTGTATCGCCAAATTTACGGCAAACGCGATAAAGATGAGCACCAAAGCCAGCGCGATACCCATGGCAAACTCGCCTTTGTTCGTCTCCAGCGACACTGCAGTCGTGATCGTGCGGGTAAAATATTTGATATTTCCGCCGATCATCATCGCCACGCCGACCTCGGCCACGATACGCCCGTACGCCGTCGCTACGACCACCATCAGAGCATACCTTAGCTCGTAAAGCACGCAGCCCACTAGCCGCGGCGCGCTCAGGCGTAAATTTAGGATGGTTAGATAGTGTTTTTTGTCCATATTTTCCACGACGCTAGCGCTTAGCGAGATGATGATAGGTAGTGCTAGCACAAACTGCCCCAGCATCACGGCCTTTAGCGTAAAAAGCAGCCCAAACTCGCCAAACGGGCCGTTTCGCGTGATAAATGCATACAAAATAAGTCCGATCGCAACGGTGGGCATCGCAAGCGCCGTATCGCTGAGCAGTCTCAAAATCCTGCGCCCTTTAAAATCGTAAAATCCCAGCGTAAAGCCTAGCGGAAAACCGACTAAAATCGTAAAAAATATCGAAACGCTCGAAGTGTAAAGCGTCGCCCTGATCGCCGAATACGTTTCCTCATCGCCGCTAAAAAGCAGCCTAAAGGCCTCTAAGAATCCGTTTAGTAGAAAGTCCAAATATTATTTCTCCGTATGTTTATATGGTTAATTTAATATGCTATAATAGCATACTTTTAAAAAAGGAGAAAAATGAAAAAAGTAATATTAGGCTCGCTAATCGCGAGCGTTTTGGCGTTTGCGGGCGATAGCGAACTCATCATGGCTACCACCACCAGCACCGATAACACGGGGCTACTAGACGCGATCTACCCTGCGTATAAGGCAAAAACCGGCGTCGATATCAAATGGACCGCCGTAGGCACGGGCGCTGCTTTAAAACTTGGCGAAAACTGCGATGCGGACATACTTTTCGTGCATTCGCCAAAAGTTGAGAAAGAATTCGTAGAAAAAGGCTTTGGCGTCGAGAGAAAAGCCGTAATGTACAATGATTTCGTCGTTATCGCCGATAAATCTATCGCCGATAAATTTAAAGGCAAAGACATAAAAGAGAGCTTTGAGCTGATCAAAAAAGAGAATATCAAATTTTACTCTCGCGGCGATAAATCAGGCACTGACAACAAAGAAAAAGGTATCTGGAAAAAAATCATCGGCGAAGTGCCTGAAAAAGACAGCTGGTATATGCAAACCGGCCAAGGCATGCTAGCTACCATCAACGCTGCAGCCGAGCAAAAGGGCGTGACGTTCACCGACCGCGGCACCTACATCAAGTACGAGGACACCAAAAAAGGCGCGCCTGAGATGGTCATCATCAACGAGGGCGACAACGACCTAAAGAACTTCTACTCGCTAATCGCGGTAAATCCGAAGCACTGCGCTAAGGCCGACATCGAAAACGCAAATAAATTTATAGAGTGGGCGACGAGCGAAGAGGGTCAGAAATTTATCGGCAACTTTAAGCTGCTAGATAAGCCGCTTTTCACGCCTGACGCGAATACTCGCAAAAACTAATTTTATTTACGCGCAAATTTGAGTCGAATTTATGGCTTAAATTTGCGTGATTCGGGCGCGCTTTGCGCCCTTTTTCTTTCTTAAATTTACTCTTTTTAGTTTTTAAATTTAATCAAATTTGACCGCCCAAACCCGTATCTTTACGGCGTAAAATTTCAAATTTAACCTTTTCGCGAGCCGAATTTAACCCGCTTAAATTTAAATTTTCCCGCCAAACATCTCATACATCGCCTTTTCCTCGCCCCAAAGCTCGCGGTGTTTTTTGATGCAGGATTTTATCGCGCCCGTGAGATATAGCACGTCCTGCTCGGTGTGCGTGTAGTGCAGGCTCACGCGCACAAAGCCGGGCTTGCTTTCCGGCATACGCCCCTCCTTGATACCCAGCAGATCGTGAGCGTACGGCCCCGCGCACATCACGCCCGCGCGCGTCTGGATACCGAAGTCATTGCTAAGGCTCGCGGCGAAATCATACGCCGAGACGCCGCGCACGTTAAAGGAAATTATCGGTAGTCGCGGCGCGCCCTTTGGAGCGTAGTTTATGACCTCGTCAATGCCTGCTAGCTCGCTCTCAAAAAGCCGCGCTAGCTCGTCCTCGGCGTTTTTTATTTGCTCGAAGCCCACCTCGTTTCGCAGCGCGTATGCCAAATTTGCCCGCATAAGCCCGATAATAGGCGGCGTACCGCCTTCCTCTAGCTGCTCGGGATTTTTCAAAAATACGTGCCCTTCGCGGCTAGCGTAGGCAACCGTCCCGCCCGCGGCAAAGGTAGGCACATCGCTATTAAGTAGCTCCTTTTTGATCGCCAAAAGCCCGCAGCTAGCAGGTCCGCCGAGTAACTTATGCGGCGAGAGGAAAATCGCGTCGAAATAGTCGCAGTCTAAATTTGCGTGCGAGCTCAGTGCCGCGCAGTCAAAGGCCACGATACCGCCCGCAGCTCTGATTAGCTCGCTAATCTTTTTGTAGTCGCTAACGACGCCCGTGACGTTTGAGGCGGCGCTAAACGAGCCGATGATGCGGCGTGTTGCGTTAAGCTTTAGGATGCGCTCGAGTGCTAGCAGATCGATCTCGCCGGACTCGCTAAGAGGCACGCGCAGGTAGTCACAAAGCCCCTCGCGAAAGCTAAGCTCGTTTGAATGGTGTTCGTATGGCGAAACCAGCACGAGCGGAAGCTGCGCAGCGCGTAAATTTGCCTCGCCGATCGCGCTTCTGGTTGCAGGTGGCAGGTAGATGCCAAGCAGCTCCTGAAATTTCTTGATCGCTGCCGTCGCACCCTGCCCACAGGCGATGAGATAAAACCGCTCGTCAAGGCCTAGCAGCTTTTTTAGGCTCTCTCGCGCACCCTCGTAGCGCCGCTGCGTGATGATGGCGCTCGAGCTACTGTCGGAGTGTGTGTTGGCGTAGGTTTTGAGAACATCTGCTATCTCGCGCTCTACGGGCTCATAAGCAAGCCCGGAAGCCGCGAAATCAAAATAATGCACGCCCGGTTTTAGGATGATATTTTTTCTTATTTCGTCTAAATTTGCCATTTTTTACTCTTTAAATTTGATACAGTAATTATAGTAAATTTTCGCAAATTTCGGGCTTTTGCTGTGGAAATGATTTAGTAAATTTGGAGGTTAAATTTGAACAAGCTAAATTTAACCGCAAAGCGGCAAATTTAACTTGATAAAGCACAGAAGCGCGAGCCACAGAGGCTCACGACCATTTTATTATTTGTTTATAAAATTTTTCTCTAGCCACTCGATGGCTTTTGCCTCGGTTTCGAAGCGTCCGCTTTTAGCGACCTGATTTTGCCCCTCGTAGAAGCGAATCCTGATACCGTCTTGGACGCTATCTACCTTTATTCTAGTGATCTTGTCTTTGTTTAGATAGACCCTATCGTTTAGTTTTACGTACATTTTTTCTCCCTTAAATTGATTTTTTTATCTTTTTTGTCGTCTTTAGTTGCGTCATTTTTTTCGCCGTCTTTTTTCAAGAACAACTCCTTAAAGCGCTTATCCGCAAAATCCTCGATGTCGTTTTGAAGCTGCCTATAGGCGTTTATGAGCTCATGCGCGCGCTCGTTTAGCGTCGTACCGGCATTTTCGCCGCCGCCTTGCCTAGTCGTAAAAAGCTCCTCTTTTAGATTTTTTTGCAAAATTTGCAGATGAGTCCAGCATTTTTTATAGTTCATTCCTAGGATTTCGGCGGCCTTTGAGATCGAGCCGACCTCGGCGATGACGTCTAGGACTTCGGTTTTGCCCTTACCGAATATCAGCTCGCCCTCGTCGTTTTCTATCCAAGTTTTGGTTTTTACTCTCATCTTTTTTCCTTTTTTCTCCTTAAAACACCTCAGCTGGCAGTATTTTACGTCGATTTTATAGTCTTTTAGCGTCGAGCGGATCGTCTTTAGTCCCACGCCCCCAGCCGCGTCTCTAGCGTCTTTGCACAGTATCCTGCCCTTTTCGTCAGTCAGCTGTTTTAGCTGCGTCATCACGGTGTATTTGCCGCGCCCGTTTTCTAGCCCGCCAAACTGCCCCAGCTCGCAGTTGTCGATCTTTACGCCCATTTTCTCGGCCTCGTCGCTAACCTCGCCGATCTCTACGCCTAGCTTTGCGGCGATCTTAAACGCCGAGCCGCAGTCTAGCCTGCCCTTTGGATTTAACAGTTTTGTTATCAGTTCGCGGATTTGCTCACTCATAGATTCTCTCTGCGCCGCTATACACGTTTATGTTTTCGCCGCGAGCAAAGCCGCACAGCGTTAGGTTAAATTTACGCGCTATCACGACGCCAAGACTAGTCGGAGCCGTACGTGAGACGAGCACTGGGATGCCGTGCATGACGGCTTTTGCGACCATTTCGGAGCTGAGCCTGCCGCTTACCATCAAAAACGAATTTTGCAGCTGCGCGCCGGCTAGTATAGCTTTGCCGACGGCTTTGTCTATGGTGTTATGCTGAGCGATATCCTCGCCGATGTAAAACTGCTCTCCGTTCACGAAAAGCTTAGCCGTATGCACGCAGCCCGTTATCTCGTAAAGCTCGCACTGCGTGTAAAACTGCCCCATCTGGCGCAAAATTTCGTCTTTGTGAAATTTTACGTCGGCCTTTATAGCGCGCGCCGCCATAGCCTCAGGATCGATGTTTGCCGTCGAGCTACGTCCGCAGCCGCTGATTATTACCTTTTCCTCGTCAAACTGCTCGAGGCGCTTTTCGTTGATTTTAGCCTTTACCCGCACGCTTAAAGCGTCGTTTGAAAGCTCTATGCTCTCGATATCCTCAGGGCTTGCGATCAAATTTTCGCTGATTAGGTAGCCAGCAGCTAGAGCCTCCTGATCGGTCGGAGTCGCCATAAGCGCGCCGAAACGCTTGCTGTTTATGTAGATCTCAAGCTTGATCTCGCGCACCAAAATATCATCAACGGCGCTTTTTTGCGCGCCTTTAAATTTGGTGATTTGCGTCGTAAAAATAGGTTGCATGATTTTCCTTAATTTTTGCGAAATGATAGCTTGAAAATCTAAATTTAAGATTTGATTGTAGTGAAATCTTGCTTAAATCAAGCAAAAACTTAAACGCTTTTTAGCACGTTTTTATCGGTGTTTGATGATGATTTATATATGCAAATTTAGCATATATCTTAAGATATTTTTGACCACGATTTTATCATTATCTATTATTTGCATAAGAAATGAAGGAATAATAAAAAATAGCATAAGGCTAGAACGAGATCGCACATAACTTGCCGCATATGTAGGTTAAATCTTGAAAAATCATAAATATAATTTGCGGCCTGACGTAAGACCGAGAAGGAAATTTATATTATAGAGTCGAGTCAAAAAACTAATTTTGTCAAGCCGTATTTTACTGTTATATAGCCCGTGTATGACTCAAACACGCCGACCGTATATAAAAAGCCCTTAAAATTTATTTACGGCGACGAGATAGACTTGCTCATCGTCGTGGATAAGCTTTTAACAGGCTTTGACGTGCCAAGAGCAAGTACGCTTTATATAGATAAACAGCTAAAAGAGCATAATTTGCTCCAAGCCATAGCTAGAGTAAATAGGCTTTATGACGGGAAAGATTATGGCTATATTATTGACTATAGAGGGCTTCTTGGCGAGCTTGATCAGGCGCTTACTAGCTATGCGTCGCTAAGTGGCTTTGACCCAGAAGATATAACTGGAGCCGTGATAGACGTAAGAAGCGAGATAATAAAGGCTAAGACTTACTATACTCATCTGGATGATCTTTTTAGCAGCGTGAAATTTAAAGACGATCTGGAAAGCTACGTGGCGGTTTTAGAGGACGTGCAAAAACGAGATGACTTTAAAGAGTGGCTATCACAGTTTGCAAGGGCGTTTAAACTAGCGCTTTCAAGTGAGAAAATTTATGACATATTAAGCGAAGAGGAGATCAAAGCTTATAAGCAGAGGGTTAAATTTTATAACGAGCTAAGAAAGGCTGTGCAACTAAGGTATCACGAGGCTTGCGACTTTGGAAAGTATGAAGCGCAGATGCAAAAGCTACTTGATACTTACGTAAATGCACAAGGGGTTAATGAGCTTACGAAACTCGTAAATATCTTTGAGACGGAATTTGACGATGAGGTGCAAAGGGTTGAGGGCAAAAATGCAAAGGCTGATACGATCATTAGCGCCATAAGCGCGGTGGTAAAAGAGAAAATGGACTCAAACCCGGCGTTTTATAAATCAATAGCGCAGCAGATACAAGATATCATCGACGAGTATAAAGCAAAAAGGCTAAGCGAGGAAGAAAAACTTGCCAAGGCAAAACTGCTAAAAGACCTTATAACTGGCGTTTTAAAGCCAAATGAAGACAGGTATCCAAAAGAATTTAATGGTAAAAAAATTTTATTTGCCATTTATGATAATTTGCTTGACATTTTGGGCGATGTGGAGCTTGTGGATGTTGAGGTGGTTGCTAAAAATTTGAGCGTGAAATTTTATGAAATTTACGAAGAGGCTTCAAAAAAACCAGAATGGCACAAAAATAAAGACGTAGAAAATGAGATAACAAGTCAGATGGAAGACGCTCTTTGGGAGATAGAGGACGAATACGGCGTTTCTATCGATGAGAAGGAGAAAATTTACCAAACTATCCGTGGAATAGAGATAAGCTTTTATGTTAAATGAGGTGAAAATCATCAAAAAAGAGGTGAAAAATATCACCTTAAAAGTTAGACCAAATGGTGAAGCGATCCTAACGGCGCCAAAAACGGCAAGCGATGAGCATATAAAATTTATCATAAAAAAAGAGCTAAATGGATAGTGCAAAAGCGCGCGTTTTTTTCCTCGTTTAAGACGAGTAAAAAAGAGTACGTAAGCGGCGAAGACTTTAAATATCTTGGGCGAAGTTATCGGCTAAAAGTGGTGCAGTCTAAAGAGGAGCGTGTAAAGCTACAAAGGGGCTATCTGGAGCTCTTTGTGAAAGATAAAAGCGACCTAGAGCGAAAAGAAAATTTAGTCTATGAGTGGTATCATGAAAAGGCGACGTTATATTTTTTTAATATCTTGCAAGAATTTAACAAGATAGTAAAACAAGATATCAAAAGCGTAAAGATAAGGCAGATGAAAACAAGATGGGGGAGTTGCAACCCATATAAATCATATATAAATTTAAACATAGAGCTTATCAAAAAGCCAAAAGCATGCATCGAGTACGCCATATTTCACGAGCTTGCTCACCTGCTGTATCCAAATCACTCAAAGAAATTTTATGACTATCTAACGCTTTATATGCCTGATTGGCAAAAACGCAAGGAAATTTTAGAAAGAGCTTAGAAAATTTGGCTTAAATTTTAGGCTATTAAACATTTTTTGTATTTTAAAAATATTTTAAAATCTAAGGAAAAGTGATGAAAAATTTTTGATTTTTTAGTGTTGATAAAGTAGGTGGTGGGTTCACCAGGACTCGAACCTGGGACCATCCGGTTATGAGCCGGATGCTCTAACCAACTGAGCTATGAACCCACAGTTGAAAGAAAACCGTATTATACAAGAAAAAGCTTATCTAAATATAAAAAACAGCCTTTTTTATGTTGTGCATAAAACGAGCAAATTTAAAAGAGAAAAGCCCTAAAATAGGGCTTTTAAATTATTTATAATTTTTTATCGCAGCGTCTAAAATCTCTTTTGCAGCATTTGCATCTTTAAATTCTTTCACTTTAACCCATTTGTTTGGCTCAAGAATTTTATAAGTTTCAAAGAAATTTTTGATCTTATTTAGTGTTGCAGTTGGCAAGTCTTCGTAGCTTTTTATCGCTTCATATCTTGGATCGATCTTTGTAACCGGCACAGCTAAAAGCTTCTCATCCATGCCTGCTTCATCCTCCATCACCAAAACGCCTATCAAGCGGCAAGGGATGACGCTACCAGCCTGGAGTGGATACTCGTTTAGCACCAAAATATCAGCTGGATCGCCGTCAGCTGCAAGTGTGTTTGGCACAAAGCCGTAGTTTGCTGGGTAGAACATCGCTGAGTAAAGCACGCGATCAACTACGACCGCACCGCTATCTTTGTCGATCTCGTATTTTATATTTGAGCCATAAGGTATTTCGATTACGGCATTGATTTTGTCTGGGTTTGAGCCAGCTTTGATCTTTGAAACGTCCATATATTCGTCCTTTTTATTAAAAATTTTGGTGATTTTAGTATTTTTTGCATTAAATACGCGTAAAATTTAACTACTTTACAACCTCTACGCTATCTACGTCGATTTCTGTTTTTGCGAAGTCTTTATCCACTTCGCCTCTTATCCTTAAAGGCGTATCTTCGTTGGCTTTTATGTCACCCCATTTTTTGTCGTCAATCTCAACAAAGATGACATCTCCATTTTTATCAACAAATTCATACTTATTTGATTTGATGTGTGACTTTATTTTGCCCTCAAGCACGACCTTTGCGTCATCATTTAACTTTAATGCCTCTTTTGCACTTATCGTTTCACTTGAGTGCTTTGATGTGAAGCCTCCAGCCATTGCAATGCTAGCAGATATTGCAGCGATTATAATTTTTTTCATTTTTATCCTTTAAAATTGGTTGTGAAATTTTAAGGGATAGTACATTTATGATATTAATAAAAGGTAAGTTTTTACATAAAATCTTTTGTAACAATCTTATAGATGTTTTTAGCGGTAATCGGTAGCGCTCTATCTGCGCTACCACCAAGAAAGCCATATCTAATCTCGACAGTAACATTAAATTTGGCCACCTCTTTACCATTTTGATTGACTAAATTTATGACTGCGAGAGTTTCAGATTTACCTGCACCACCTATGCCTAGGGTTAAGTGCCTAAGGATCCTAACTCCATTTTTTGTTATTTGTATATCGCATTTTATGATTAGGTCGTCACCGTATTGGTTTTTCTTT
>NZ_CAJPMA010000049.1 GCF_905371695.1 uncultured Campylobacter sp.
GTATTATTTTTATTTTTTTGGTAGAAATAAGGACTAAATAAAGCTATTTAGTCCGCTAAAAAGTCTTTTAGGTTATTTTTAAAAGCTTCCGACTTTTCAAGCTTCGCTTTTAAATTTAGCGTTTCCTTGTAAAGCTCAATCGCTTTTTTCATGGGCTCGCTAGCTTCTCCTGCGCCCGCGTTTTTAATCGCGCTCTCGCTATACCCTATCTCTTCGCCCAACTCCTTATAAGTCATTTTTAGCTCATCGCAAATTTCTTTAATAATGTTAGGGGAGTTTTGTTTTGCTAGCTTAGATATGATTTTTTCATCTTTGAGCTCATATACTCCATCGCTCCATTGACGCATATTTGCTATCACCTCTTTTTCATCAACTGTAAAATCTAGCTTTTTGTAGCTAATCTTATATAGCAGCCTAAAATCCATGCTCCTTTGCTCTACCACACCTACTAATTCAGCAGCACATTTAAACGGTAACCACTTTGCACCCTTTGCCTTGGGGGTTAATTTCTTATCGTATATAAATACGACATCGCCGTAGCTCATTTCTATGTTTGGGCGTTGCATCCAATCATCAAATTTTTCATATTTGATTAATTTGTCAATAGCGAGCGTGTCACCTGTCTTTGCTATAAAGTATCTTTTCTCCATTTTGTCGTCTCCCTTTAAACCTCAAATTCTACAAAAACCTAAATTTAAAACCCCTTACGGGTTGCCGATACGGTTTATTATGCCGCGCAGTCTAGCGCTGCTTCTATTAAGCGGGCTTTGCTTGCTTATATTTGCCTTTTCTCGCCACGTCCTCGCTGCTATCTAGCCAGTGGATGCTCGCAACGCCTTTGTGCCCAGTATCGAAAATATACCAAGCATAAGCCATCATCGCCGTTTCGTATTTGCCGTCGGGGCGTATTTCGGCCGATAACGACGGATAGCGCGTAAAGATATAAATCTTTTCCAAAATCTCGCGCGCGCTCCAAATTTCGTTATACCGCGCTTGCCCCTGCAAGTAGCTCAAAGGCAGTAAAAACGCAAATCTAGGCGCGACTTCGCAAGCTTTGAGTATAAACTCTTTGGCTAGGCTAAAAGGCGGGTTTGTAACAATGGCGTCAAATTTGCGCGTTTCGGCTAGAAAATCTTTGCCGTCTAGCAAATAATCATACGCCGTAATATCCTCGTAGCCAGCTCCTTTTAAAATCGCCGTTATCGCGCCTGCACCACACGCAGGCTCTAGTATGCGCCCCTCAAATTTCTCAACCTCTAAGAGCCGCCGCGTGATGTTATAGGGCGTCTGGTAGAAGTCGCTTTTTGATCGCTTCTTGTTGGTGTTGCCGCTGAAGTTCTTACCCATTTTTAGCCTCTTGCTTGTTCGCCTATTTTCAGCAAAATTTCACATAAGCGAGACATAATAGGACTGCGCCCTAGATATACGCCATAAGTCCTATAATTTTCGCCGCGCTCAGCATACTCTCTAGCTTCGCGATCGCTAAAAGTAAATACCATTCTTTCGTCCGCTATCCATCTTTGCATAGTTGGATAATAAGAGTAGTCATTCAATTCCTTTCGATCTCTTATGTAGCTTTGCAAACCGTCATCATCATCCACGTTTAAAAGAATGCCAAGCTCCTTTACTAATTCTAGTTTTTGGGCATCGCTATCGGCATCTATTAGATTTTCGTGTATTTCGTCTATTAGGTATGCTTTTGCCCGCTTAAGCCCCTCAGCCACGGCATCACCTTCGCTAAATAGCGTCCAATTATCGGCAAATTCCTCGTCTGTGATAATGGTCTCCTTCTTTTGAACTGTTAAGCCGTAGGGCTGGGCAGTACTTCTAGTGTCTTGTTTAAGCATTTCTTTCCCCAAATCCATTAAAAATTCCGCATCTTCATCGGACAAATAAAACGGGGATTCCTTGTTATTTTGAGTCATATTAGTTCCTTTAATAATTTATTTATCAAACAAATTTTAACTAGCAAAAGCCCTAAATATCGGCTTTTGTATGGCCGTAGCAAGCTTATATTAAGCCTACGATCAAACAACAGTCAAACAATTAAAACGGTATCGTTTTGTCGTCGTCATCGTATTTGGCGTCCACGTCTATTTCGGGCGCATCGTAGTCTACGTGATAGTCTTTCGGCGGTTGTTGCTGTTTCTTAGGCGTTCCTTGTTGCGGACGCTGATTTGAATAGCCGCCTTGCTGATAGCCTTGCGAATACCCGCCTTGATTATTGCCCGCTCGTTGCCCGTCGCCTAGCATTTCCATATTCTCGACGGCTACCGTGTGCTTGCTTCTATTTTGTCCGTTATTGTCCGTCCATTGGTCGAATTTCAAGCGACCCTCGACTAGAAGCTTTGAGCCTTTGCTGAGGTATTGATTAGCTGTTTCGGCTTGTTTGCCGAAAAACGTAATGTCGATAAAGCACGTTTCCTCGCGCTTTTCGCCGTTTACGCTAAATTTGCGGGTTACGGCAATGCCGGAGCTGCCTATCGCCGCGCCGCCTTGTGTGTAGCGTAGCTCAATATCGCGTGTTAAATTTCCGACTAAAACTATTTTGTTAAACATCTTTTAGCCTTTCGCCTATTTGCCCTTATCCTTTGGCTCCTATCGTAAGTGCCTTTTGTGCGTCTTATTTTTGAGTGAGACATGCGGGCTTTGCTCTTTTTTGTTTGTGGCACACCTTGAAAATCATCTACGCCGTTTAACCCCGCGAACAATGCGCTTAAAATCCCCAATGCTTTCATTTTTTAACTCCTTAAATCTTCCATTAACGCGTCAATGCTGTTCGGATCTGCTAAATACGCTTTCGCCTCGTCGGGCGACATTCTTCCCAAAAGCTTTTCGGCCTCGTCCTCGCTTGCGCCTCTTTTCATCAGCTCGCTTTGCAAAGCGTCAAGCGGTAGCACGCCATCGTCTGCGTCGATTTCTACTTCAAGGGGTGCGGCTTCGATGTATTCGGCTTCGTCAACTGTCAAATTTTGTTTGACGGTTGAGCTGTTCGGTTTTTCCGAACTGCTCAAAAGCTCGTTTAGGTTTTGCGTCGCTTTTGTTTCAATTTTAGGCGCACTCTGCTCGGCTCTTATCGGTTCGTCTTCCAAACTTACGGCTTCAGCCAGGCGATCATTTATCGGCAAGCGGCTGGCGACGTATTTAAGGGCTTTTGCCTTGTACATCTCTTCCGCCCATTCAAGCCAGATGTTAGCCAGCTTATCCTTTTGGGTCTGGTTTTGGCTTTTTAGGCGCAACTTTTCAAGCTTCTTTTTACTTACGAATTCGCTAAATACGTTTTCGCCGCTATCTTTAGCATAAACGATTACGCCTACTAGGTTATTAAATACCCAGTCTCCGTCGTCGTCGCTTCGTTCGTCGTAATTGGGCTTAAAATTTATCTTATCTTCAAGCCCGTTAAACTCGATTTCGAATTCGTCGCATTTATACACCGCTACGGCTCTAAATTTCCAGCCATTTTTCATTCCTAGGCTAATAAGTCCTTTATAGCCTATTTGCAGTTGCGCGACGCCCTTATACGGCACGACGTAAGCTTGCCCGAATAGTTTATTCGGGTGCAAACCGATTTGGACTATTTGCATTGCGGTATTTACTATGCTTTCAACGTTGCAATTTCTCAAATTGCCGTCATTGGCCATATTAACTATCGCACTTGCAAAAACTGACGCCTTAGCCTTGTCGTTGCCGACTATGGTTGAAATTTGGCTCATTTTCGAGCCGACTAACGCCCTTGCGTCTTGTTCTCTAATTTGTAGTTGGTTCATTTTTTGTCCTCTATGCGGCTTTCCTAAAAGCTTCTACTATTTTTGCGCTAAGCGCGACTTGGCCTTTTGCGGTGATCTTGGTCGTAAATCTCTCTTTGTTGCCCTTCGGCGTTACGATGACTTGCGGTATCACTTCAAAGTACCCGACGTCTAGCCACCTTTGGTAAGGCATATTGTCCGCCATTAGATATTTTTCGTCTCTTAGCCATTTAAAAATTCTATTTCGTCCGACGCTTACGTCGTTTTCGTCGCAAAGCGTTTTTACGAAGTCGCCTATTAGCGCGCTCGTGGCGCTTGCTTCTACCGCTTCGGCAAATACGATTTTAGGCAAATCGGCAAGGCGTTGCGCTTCTAGCGCTTCGATCTTGTCCACTTGGGCTATCGCTAGCTCCAAAGCCTCTTTGTAATTGCGCGGAACATTAAACGGATTTTTTAGTTTTTCGGCCATAGCATTAAAGGCATTAATGTAAGCTATTTTAAATTTGTAAAACTTATCGCCGTTAAAGCTCATCGCTAAAAGTGTGAAGCCGTCTTTTGAGACTAAAAAATACGGTCTGCTTTCGCCCTTTTTATCTGTATATTCAACGAGCCGAAAATTTGACCCGTTGAAATTATCTTGCGGAAGCTCCCTAATTTTCGCTAAAATATGCTTGTGTTCTTTCTCGAACACGTCTGCAATTTGTAGGGAAGTAGTCCAGATTTGGTCGTCGGCTACTTCCAACTTGATCTCTTGGTCGTTGATAATTAAATTATCCATTGCTTGATCCTTTATTTTAAATTTCTTATTTACAAAATAGGCGTCATTGTTTAGATAAGCCATAACGGCTCCGACCTTTGTGTATATCTCGGTCGTTGCTGCTTCTAAGTCGTTTTGTATACGGCTTAAATAGAGAGTGGCTTGCTCGGCAGTATGCATTGTCATTTTTAAAGTCCTTATGTATTTATTTGTATTCTTTTGAAATACATAGCCGAATAATACTACTTTTAAAATGTATTGTCAAGTATTCTATTGTATGCTTCAAAAATAAAAATATTTTTGATATACTACAAAAAATCACAAGGGGCTACACGATGGCAGAACAAGACACGCAAGAACAAAGCCAAAATAAAACAGAGATAATGTCTGTTAGGCTTGATCCGCTAACAAAAGAGAAGCTAGCTTATATTTGCGATTTGGAGTATCGCCCCGTAGCTTTACAAATCCGCAAAATAATAGAGGATTTTATAAGGCGCTACGAGAAAGAAAACGGGCTAGAACACGATATTAAGTATCCGGGCAACGAGATTGTTTTTTAGATTTTAGATAATCCGTTAAAATTTTACGTAAGTGCATAGCTAGGGGGCGATACTCTTTTTGCGCGTCGTCTTTTAGCTTTTGTAGCGTTTCGTCGTCTAGGCGTATGCTAACGATGTTGGTTTGCTTGTCTTTCATCTCTTGTCCTTTCAAATTTAGGCTATGCTCTCATAAAATTTCCACGTCGGCAGGCTTAGCGTCTGTATCGCTTCTATTCGCTCGCTTTGCGGCTCAAATTTGGCGTATCCCCACCACTCGCCGCGCGCCAGGCAAAGCTTGTAGCGTTCAAGTAGGGCTAGGTAGGTTTTGCGTCCTTGCTCGATCGCGGCATCGTCAAGAGTATAAAAGCCGACCATAAAGGGCTTTTTGGTCTCCACCGCGATAAAAAGGAAGTTATTAACCGTTTTGCCGAGACTTCTTAAAATATCGCCGTAAAACGCCGCTTGCACGTGATAATTAAAGCTGGCTACCGACCTGGCAAAGCCGTCCGCGCTAGCGTCCGAAGTGGTTTTTAAATCTATGCAAAGCCCTAAATTTTCATTGAAAAAATCAGGGCGGCATTTAACCGCTACGCCGTCAATCTCGCTAAAATAGCTTTGCTCGGCTAGCCCGTCTCTTAAAAAAACCGCCGTTTCGCGCATAGAATTAACCGCGTTTGCTATCTGCTTGACCGTATCGTAAGTCTCGCCGCTAAGAGCCGTTTTATCGCCCAAATTGGCTAAAAAATCGTTATAGGCGGTCTTACCCTCTTTGGTGCGTTTATCGACGTCCGGTTCTATGCAAAACTCGTTAAAAAAATCGCTAGGCTCTAAAATAAGCTTATGCACTGCCGAGCCTAGGGTTAAAGCCGCGCTATCTTTGCGCTCGAATTCGTCTTTAAATTTGTAGTGAAAAGGGCTACGAGCTAATAAATCAAGATCGCTTTTTGAAATCTCGGGGCGCGCGTGATATTCTTTGTTCGTCATCGCTCATCCTTTTGCTAACGCGCCCGTTTCGCGCAGATACGAATTTATAAACGTTAAAAAATCCTTTATCGTCCAATCGCCTAGCGCCCGCGGCGGGATTAGACTAATCCAAAATTTAAACTCTTTGAAGTCCATTTTCTCTCCTTAATCAAATCTGCCGCCCCAAGCTATGCTTTCTATCTCTACGGCGTTATCAAAGCCTATAAGCGGCTCAAACTCGTCCCTCGCGCGGCATAAATCGGCTTTTACGCGGCGCAAAATTTCATCCAGCCTATCGGCGTATTCGTCGCAAAGCCCGTCTATCTCTCTACCCTTAGCGTCTTGCTTATTAAAAAAGTAGTCGTATGGGTCTATCATTTTTTATCCTCCTAAAATTTCATTTCGTTCTATAAAAAAGCGGTCGTCGTTCGCCACGTATGCTTCGACCGCGCCTATTGCCGTATAGACGTGTTCTAGTTGTTCTTTCGTCTGCTGCAACGCCCTAAACGTAACTAGCTCTTTATCTCGCTTCTCTTTTTCTGTTTTTTGTAGTTTTTGTTTGTAGAAATCCCGCTCTTTTCTCGCGTGTTCTAGTAGCGTTCGCAAGCTTTCGGGGCGGGGGTTTGATGTTTTAAATTCGGCTAGTTCGTTTTTTAAACTAGCGATAAGGGCGTTATGCTTTGCCAGCTGCCCTAAGTAGCCGTTGATTTGATCGGCGTGCCGTTTGGTCTGTAAAATTTGCGACGCTTCTAAATCGGCTATCTTGCTAACGTAGGCTTCAAATTTAGACGCATTAAAATGCTTATACAAAACATCGAAGCACTCATTTTTGTATAGAATTAATTTTGCTTTTATTTCGGGCTTTACTTTGTTTGGGTTGATTGAAAATAGCCAGCCGTTGATTTTTTCGACGGGTACGCATAAGGCAACTTGGACGCCGCCGTTCGTTTCGATTTTAAAGGATTTCGGACAAAAGCTCTCATCACTTAAAATCTTTTCATATTGCGTTTTAAAATCTATGCCGATATTCTTGCATAAATTTTTTACGCTAACATATTGACCTTGCTCGTCAAAAACTTGTATAATATCCGCGTTAAAAGAAAAATTTGTAAGTTCCATAATAATCCTTTGAAATGTTTTGTAATTTGCAAATTATTTGGTGGAATAATATTGTATTTTACAAAAAAAGTCAAGGTGTTTTTATGTATTTTCGTAAAAAAGTAGATTTTTTATTTTGTAATTAACAAAAAACAAGGTATGGGGATAAGCCCACACCTATTGCCCGATAGCCCTCCGTATGGCATCTCTTAGCAATTGGTAGTCCGATAGCTCATTTCTCAAACATTCTATCTCGTATAGCATTTTTATCGAATTGATTACCTGCTGGGTTACTTTACCCGTTGATGAAGCCGACCTTAGGCTGCTTTCGGCCACTCCGATTTTTTCGGCTAGGGTTTTAAAAGAGTAGCCTAAAACCTGGCAGGCGTTTTTTATGACTTCCTTGCTGTCATCATTGTCTGGCACCCAACTCTTATCAATATCAACAAGGCTTTCTCGCGAATGGAGAAGAGTTACTAAAACTCCCCACAAATGAATATCTGCTTCAAATATTTCATCTTGATACTTTTCCAATATAGACATATTGTCGCTATTCCCTAAGGATAGCTCATTGCCTAGTTTTTCAAAAACACTCATTTCTTTTTCCTCTGCCATTATTTATCCTTTTTCTTATCTATCTTTTTAAATTTTCTATCTACCTTTTTAAGCTCTTTGGATACCTCTTTTATATGCTCGGTTCTGGCTAGCATTTCGGGGCGCACGCCGTCGTTTCTCATCATTATGCCCCTTACTTCGCGTCCTACCTCGTAAGCGGTGTTTTCTAAGTTTCTTTGCCCGTAAATTCGGTTATTCTCGATCTTAGCCTTGGTTTCTTGAAGCCTAAAAAGATTTGCGGCTAACTCGCGAGCTCCCATAAAGTCGAAAATTTTGTCGTTTACCGTAAGCCCCTTGATACGCAAAAGGTCTTTTAGGCGCATATTATACATACCCATATACCCCGCATCCATAAAATAAGCGTAGTTTTCCACTCCGTGAGAGTTGGCTACGCCCGTTAAGGCCTTGTTCGCGTCTTTGGTTTTTTCTCTAACGTCTAGGCGCTCAAGCTGCTCGGCCTCGATATGTCTATGCAAAGCCTCGGCGATAGTAGCGAAATACGCCTGCGCCTGCGCTACTCTAGGTTTTTTTATATCGGCGTTCATAGATACTAAAAAGCAAGCAAAGCGCGATAGCTTGTAGTCGGCGTTGCCGTCTACGGGGGTAAAATGCTCTAGTATGTTATAGCCTATGCTAGAGCATACGGAGATAGCTTTATTTACGGCTTTATTTAGCGATTTTACGCCGTCGTATTCAAGCATCTGCGCTAATTCGCTAGCTAGCCAATAAGTAGAGCCGTTTTTATGCGAGGATAGCTCAAAGGCGTCGTTTTCTCGGTTAGATACGTCAAAAAGGGATAGTTGCGTTCCCATCATCGTTCCTTTGTTTTTCGATAAAACTTATTTTACTCAAAAATGAGTAAAACCCCAAAATGCCGGGGTCGATAGCTAGGATTTGAAATCCGCCCATCCTCTCCGCCAGCTCGCGTTGAGTTATGCCCAGTTCTTTGCATACGCGCCTAACGATGTTTTCCTCTGCGGTCATTATTGCTCCTTATATTAATCGTAACGCATCCGTTAGCATATCACTAGCCCTTTTGGCAACCTCAGACATAGCTTCTTCTTCAATAGCACTCCTTAATCTTTGCCACCATTTCTCTTTTTTACCATCGTCGATAGAGCTCGGAACTTCTTTTAAAATTTCTAGTCCTTTATGCATAAGCCTAACGTCTTCAAGGAGTCCGTTGCTACAATGTATAAAGCCGTTTATCATTAGCCATGTTAAAGTTTGATTACAAAAATCTTTTTCTCGCTCATAATCCTGCTCAATTCCATATTTCTCTTTTTTAACAAAAATAGACACATTGCAATTGGTTCCATGCGGAAAATTTGCATATAAGTGATTTAGGGTTAACCCAACATAGTAATTAAATTTTTCCGCTCTTTCTTCTTGCGTCATATTATTCCTTTATCTCTAAATTTCGTTGTTCGGCGCTCTTAGGCGCTTCGATGCCTAAAATATCGTCTAAATAATAATCCGTGCTAACGACGTTTAAGTCGGCGTCTATCACGGATTTGGATATTAGCGTGCCCGCTATCTTATCGCCGTATCTTAGGGCTATCTCCTGGCTTTTTAGCTTTTTTAGCCACGCTTCGTCGATGATTTTCACGTCTATGGCGGCTCCGTTTATGATAGTCCATTTGCTGGCACCCGCTAGATCCGGCTTTTTAATGATAAAGGCGCCTCTAAACTCGCTTTTTTGTTCTATCGCGCCGTCTAAATCGTCGGCGCTAAACTCGTAACCGCCTTTTACTTCTCGCTCTTTGCCTTTTAAATTTATGCGTGGTGGCATTTTAAATCCTTTCGCGCTTTGGGATAACCCCGACATTGCCTGTAAAAGAGGGGTTTTGTTGCGTTTATAACCGTAGCTTTTTAGCTCGCTATCCTCTATAATCTCACAGACTATCTCGTCGGCCTTATGCGGCAACTGCTTTGGGTCGTCTTCTAAAAGCCCTATTAGCTTGTCTTTGGCCTTAATCAAAAAATCGGCTATGGCGTCTTTGGGGTCTTTCACGTAGCTCCTTATCTTGCCGCTATCTATGTTTTTTAGCACGTCTTTTACTTTAGCTTTTAGCGAGCCGTTTTCTACGCCCTCCAAAATAACGCGGGTCGTTATCTCGCTATCGACGTAGGAGCAAATAGCGACGTTTAGCTCGTCTAAGCTAGCGATAAAAGCGGATACGTTTTTAAAAAAAATCGCTCCGCCGTCCGCGTCGAAATCAAAATGCAGGTCGTAGCTTGCGTCCATTTTCGGCCTTTAAAGAAATTTACGCGATTATACAAAATCGCGGTTTTACGCTTTCTTAACGGCGTAAAATTTAACGTTGGTTATCAACCCGCCTTTGCCTGCGCCTTTGCCTTTCGCACGGATAGAGCGTAGGAAATTACGCAGAAATCTAACTATTTTCATAACGCCTCCTAACGCCTCCTAAAATCTAATCAGCAAAGAAAATATAAAAGCCGCGACGCCCGTCGAGGCTAATAATAAAAGCGCGGCGTCGGGGCACTCGCGCACCTGCGCTAATATGTCTGCTAAAATTCGCTTTAAATCTCCCATCGTTTTCCCTTCTGTTCTTTAAATATTTTTGCACTAAATTTTTTACGGTTTATTTGCGCGGTTTTGCCTGATTTATCGCAGACGTAATCCAAGCGCCCGTCTCGTAAAATATGAAAATAAAACCCGTGAACGTAGTCATATACGATGAAGCGCCCAAATACGTCGACGCGAGAGCTCTCCGACGTTATCCCGTCGTAAGTTACCACGGCTATCGTAGTCATTTTTCGTCCTTTTGTTAAAATTTAAATAAAAGCTCTTTTAAGCTCTTAGTTAAAATTTAGCGGTCTTTTTCGTTGTATTAAAAACCCTGTGAAAAACTATCCTAAATCAGGGCTGCTATGGCTAGGGTAATATCGCTTCCCTAGTGCGCTACCGATTAAAACCGGATTAACCCGCCACTCGCGGGAGGCTCCGTCGGTCAAGAGCTCGATACAATCTCGCTCATCCTGCCTTTGTTTTGATGAGAGAATGTTAATATATTTTACATTAAATAATACTTAAATTAGTAAGAATAACTTACATTTTTTTGAATTTCTTTTTTAAGTGCGGAATGCGTATAATTTTAAAAACTAACGGAGACAGAAGTATGAAAGCATTAATATTATTTGTAAGCGTCGTAGTTTTAGGTTTTGCGGGCGAAAGAGATTTTGACTGCTCGAAACGATATTGCAAAGAAATGACGAGTTGCAAAGAGGCTATGCATTATTTCAAAAAGTGCGGCATGAGCCAATTTGACCGAGACGGCGACGGCATACCTTGCGAAAACGTATGCGGCGGTAAAAAGAAAAAGCGGTAATTTAACGCTTTCTAAACTCCCACGGCGGGACGGGCTCTTCGTCTCGCCAAAGCCCAAGCTTTTGGTATTTTGCTTCACTTTCTTGCGGTGCATATTTTTTTGAAAATTTCCGATACGCCCACGCATAGCCGTTTTCTACCATCTGGGCGTTGATGTCTTTACCATTGAGATAGATCGTGCCGATCGTGCGTCTATACCTATCCTTGCCTTTTTCTTCGACTTCTACGACTTTGCCGGCTATCAAATTTGCCAAAAACTGCCTTGACTTTTTGCCGTACGGCTGTTTAAGCTCGGGCGCGTCGATGCCGAAAAGTCTGACCTTGATTTGTTGTCTGTCCTGCAATACCGTGATCGTGTCGCCGTCGTGAATAGAGATTACTTTACCGTTAAAGGCAAAGAGTAATAGCGGGGATAAAAGAATTAAAAAGCGCATTAATTAAAAAGGGGTGGCGTCGCCATCGTCATAATCATCTATGGCCGGCACAACAGGCTCAATATAAATTGTCTTGCCTAGGAAAAAGCCTATAACATTCGCATCTGGGTATTTTGCTAAGATGGCTGCTTTTGCCGCTTTAAAGTGCCCGCCGCTAGTTAAAACGTCATCTATTAATATAATATTATTTTTTGGAGAACTTGATGGCGGGGTTAATATTATATTTTGCAGCAAGGCATCAGGACTTCTTTCGCCGCCTCTGTGCGCGGCTGGATATTCCTCTTTAACATCTAAACAAAGCTGAATATCGTAATTTGCCGATATTTTGCCAAGCATTAGCGCTACTTGGTCTAGTCTATCATCAAAATTTTGTGATCCTCTAGGCTTTGATGTCGGCATAGGAATAATAGTGCAGACTCGTCCGCCTAGTGCACCGTGTAACATATCGGCAAACTGTTTTACTGCTGACATTTTATATGCCCACGAGTTGGTATTCTTATACCTTATATCTTTTTTGAAGTTGAATATTAAGTCGTTATCTTTGGATGCGGAATAACCCCCGCCGGATAGATAATCTAAAAAATAATAACATATATCGTCTTGCGTGATATAAGTTGTTTTTCTGTCGGGCACTAGCTTCATAGGCTTACACATTCTAAAAATACCTTAAAATATCGTCAATCGTATTAACCCTGATTGCCCCGCGCTCCTCGTAACTACGCGGCCATTTTAGCCCGCTTTCAAAGCAAGATTTT
>NZ_CAJPMA010000050.1 GCF_905371695.1 uncultured Campylobacter sp.
TCGGTTTTTAGCTCCTCGATCTCGCCGCGCCAGGCTTTTGCTAGGTATAAAAGAGCCCTTTATGTACCGCCTGGTCGATAAAGTTTGCGAGCTAATGGGCGGCCACTACGCCTACCTAAACGAGAAAAAAGCGGCGGTAAAAGAGCAAATCAGACTCGAAGAAGAGAGATTTTTGGCCACGATCGCAAGCGGACTCGAGCTTTTTGAGGGCGAGCTAGCGCGCACGAAAGATATTTTTAGCGGCGAGGCTGCGTTTAAGCTTTACGATACGTTCGGATTTCCGCTAGATCTCACCGCCGATATGCTACGCGAAAAGGGGCTCAAAGTCGATGAAGCAAAATTTGACGAGCTAATGAGCGAGCAAAAAGCGCGCGCTAAGGCTGCTTGGAAAGGCAGCGGCGACAAGAGCGCAAAGGGCGATTTTAAGGCGCTTTTAGAGAAATTTGGCGAAAATAAATTTAGCGGCTACGAGGAGCTTGAGCGCACGAGCAAGGTTTTGGCGCTGCTTGACGAGGACTTTAAAGAAACTCAAATTTTAAAAGCAGGCGAGCAAGGCTGGGCGATGTTTGACGTGACGCCTTTTTACGCGCAAAGCGGCGGCCAGGCAGGCGATAGCGGCGAGATCGCGGGTGCTGCCGACGTGCTAGATACGCAGAAGTTTTTTGGGCTAAATTTATCAAACGTCGCGGTTAAAAAAGAGCTTAAAATCGGCGACGCCGTAAAGCTAAAAGTAAGCGAGCAAAGAGCCGAGATCGCGCGCCATCACAGCGCCACGCACCTACTCCATGCCGCGCTTAGAAGCGTGCTAGGAACGCATATCGCGCAGGCCGGATCTAGCGTAGAGGCAAACAGACTCAGGTTTGACTTCTCGCATCCAAAGGCTGTAACGGCGGATGAGCTAGCTAAAATCGAAAATTTCGTAAACAGCGCAATCGCCGAAAGTATCGCGGCAAAAACGGAGATAATGGACGTCGAGGATGCCAAAAATAGCGGCGCGATCGCGTTATTTGGCGAGAAATACGCCGACAAGGTGCGCGTGCTAAGCTTCGGCGAGGTTAGCAAGGAGCTTTGCGGCGGTACGCACGTGAGCAATCTAAGCCAAATCGGCGCGTTTTTCATCACCAAAGAAGGCGGCGTGAGCGCGGGCGTGCGTAGGATCGAGGCCGTATGCTCTAAGGCCGCGCTAAATCTAGCAAAAGCCTGGCGCGGCGAGATCGAGGAGCTAAAAACCGAGCTAAAAAGCGCCGAGCCGATGAATGCGGTAAAAAAACTAAAAGCCGAGATAAAGAGCCTAAAAGATAAGACCAAACAAGCCAAAGACGCGCACGCACTCGTGGCGGTGAACACAAACGAGACCAAGCTTTGCGTCGCGGTGCTTGACGGCGGCGATATAAAAGCCGTGATAGACGAGTTTAAAAACGAGAACGAAAAGGCGGCGATCCTGCTCGTGCAAGTAAACGAAGAGGGCAAAATCGCTCTGGCTGCCGGCGTGAAAAATACGCCGTTAAAAGCGGGCGAATGGGTCAAATTTACGGCGCAAATTTTAGGCGGAAACGGCGGGGGCAAGGATGATTTCGCAACCGCAGGCGGTAAGGACGCCTCAGCGATACCGGAGGCCGTCAAACAGGCGACCGAGTTTGCTAAAAATAAGTTGGAAAAATAAATTAAATGCAAGAATACAATATCGCTTTTGCTAGGCTCGATTACTTAATAGCGTTTTTGCATTTTGCGGCGCTATCGTTTTTCATCGGCCTGCAAGCGGCGATTTGGGCATGCGCGAGATTTTTCATAAAAGAGCAAAACGCAAACGAGGAACAATACGCAAGCTTTATAAAATTTTTCGATAAATTTTACTTAGCCGTCGCGACGCTTTTAGCGATGCTTGCGTTAAGCGAAGCGGCGATAAGCTTAGGGCTCGATCCTATAAAATCAGCAGATCCAATGGCAAATGCGATAAACGCTACAAAATGGGGTTTAGAAGCGTTTTTGGCGATAAACTTAGCTTACATGCTTTACGGCCGAAAAAAGGCGCAAAAAACTCTTAAAAACAACGAATCTACCGAACTTTACGAAAGCCTGATCGTTATCGTATCTTATTTTATCCCGTTAAATTTAGCCGTATCGTTAGTTATTATCTACCTTGACGTCGCGCACAGGGGATTTTGATGATAATTTTAGCGTCTAGCTCGCAGACCAGAGCCGAAATTTTAAGACAGAACGGCATAAATTTTACGCAGCTAAATTTTAACTTCGACGAAAGCAAAATTTCAAAAGATTGCTCGCCCGCCGCATACGTTTGGCGCGTTGCGCTCGCTAAAAAAGAACAAATTTTAGCCGCAAAGCCGGATATTACAAATTTCATAATAGCCGATAGCTGCGTGGCTTGCGGGGGTAAAATTTTAGGTAAGGCAAAAGACGAAGACGAGGCAAGACGGATGCTAAATTTACAAAGCGACAACGAGGTTAGCGTTTATAGCGCGTTAATATTCGTCTCTTTGCGGCTTGAACTAACGAACGTTTCGAAAACCGCGTTTAAATTCGCGAAATTCGGCGAGCGCGAGCTAGAAATTTATCTTAAAAACGGCGAGTGGCGCGGTAAGGCGGGAGCCATGAGTATCGAAGGATTTAATAAAAAATACGTCGTTAGTCAAAACGGAAATTTAAGCACCGCAATGGGACTTAACGTAGAAATTTTAAAGGCATTTTCGTGAAATATATCCTTATGTTATTATTTTGCGCGGGTATCGCGCTCTGCGGCGGGTTTTTATACATTTATTCGCTGGTGCGATTCGATGCGTATTCGATTATAGATTATAAACCCAAACTCACGACGCAAATTTACGACAGGAACGGCGAATTGATCGCTAACATTTTTGAAGAAAATCGTATCTACGTAAAATACGAAGACTTACCGGCGCGCATGGTAGAGGCGCTGGTAGCTATCGAAGATACGAGCTACTTCGAGCACGGCGGCGTAAATTTCGAAGCCATCGCGCGCGCGATAATCAAGGACATAAAAGCTAAAAAGATGGTCGAGGGAGCAAGCACGCTAACTCAGCAACTAGTCAAAAATTTAGCCCTAAGTCCGGAGCGAAAACTGGAACGCAAGATTAAAGAAGCCGTGCTTTCTATGAAAATAGAAAGCGAACTAACCAAAGAACAAATCATCGAGCGTTACTTAAATCACGTCTATTTAGGGCACGGTTACTACGGTATTAAAACCGCCGCGCAAGGGTATTTCAGGAAAGAGTTAAATGAACTTAGCTTAAAAGAGATTGCGATTTTAGTAGGGCTTCCTAAGGCGCCCAGCTCGTACGATCCGACGAAACACCCCGACCTTTCGTTCGGACGCGCGAACAGGGTGTTAGAGCGTATGCACGATATAGGCTGGATCAACGAAGACGAATATAGGCGCGGAGTACTCGAAGAGCCGGCGGTGTTTGACGATACGCTAACGAAAAATAAAGCTCCTTACGTGGTGGACGAGATTATAAAAGAGGCATCAAAGAAATTCGACGATATAAAAACCGGCGGATACCGCATACAAAGCAGCGTCGATTTAGGCGTGCAAAAGATGGCGGAAGAGGCGCTGATTTTCGGTTATAACGAAATTTTAAAGCGCGACAAAAAGGCAAATCCCGCGATATTAAACGGCGCCATGGTAGTAACCCAGCCGCAAACCGGGCAAATTTTAGCGCTAGTAGGCGGCGTAGACTATGTAAAAAGCAGCTACAACCGCGCTACGCAAAGCCAGCGCCAGCCCGGTTCTAGCTTTAAGCCGTTCATCTACCAAATCGCTCTAAACAACGGCTACTCCGTAGTCTCGCAAGTGGCCGACATAGCGCGAAGCTTTGATATGGGTAACGGTAAAGAATGGACGCCTAAAAATTACAGTGGCGGATTTCAGGGCTACATAACGCTGAAATCAGCGATTACGCAGTCGCGCAACCTTGCCACCATAAACCTACTAAACGATCTCGGACTGAGTTCCGTTCGCAAACAGCTCGTAGATATGGGGTTTGAAAATATGCCTGAAAATTTATCTATCGCCCTGGGCAGCTTCGGTATAGCGCCGCTTGAATTCGCAAAATTTTACTCGATGTTTCCAAACGAAGGCGAGACCGTAGAACCTACGCTAATAAAACGAGTGGAGAATAGTTTCGGCGTAACGACGAATTACGAGCCGCAAAGAAAGCAAGTAATTAAACCGGAACAGGCGTTTTTAACTATAAGCTTGCTTCAAAACGTAGTAAACGCCGGCACCGGTCGAAACGCTAAAATCGCAGGGATCCAAGTAGCGGGCAAGACGGGAACTACGAATAATAATGTAGACGCATGGTTCTGCGGGTTTACGCCGGACGTTCAGGCTATTATCTGGTATGGAAACGACGATAATAGTCCTATGAAAAAAGTAGAAGGCGGCGGCAGGACGGCGGCACCGGTGTTTAAGAAATTTATGGAAAGTTATATGAAGCAATATCCGACCCTGCGCCGAGCGTTTACGCAACCTGACGGCGTCTATAAAGGAAATTACCAAGGAAGCGAGGAATTTTATACGGACGACTCGCCTCTACCGCAAAATACGCCTAATAACGATATATTACAACAACAAGAAGACAACGGGCTAATGTTCTAACTAATTTTTAAGACATAAGTGATTAAAAATCAAAATATTTATAACAAGAGATAGTAGGTATATAAAATCTAGGCAAAATTTCGAAAACCCAAATGGCTTTCGAAATTTCAAAGCATATTTTATCGTTATTTTCTAAGTTCGCGGATCTTAGCGGCTTTTCCGCGTAGGTTGCGTAGATAAAATAGTTTAGCGCGACGAACGCGTCCGCATCTAAGAACTTGGATTTCCTCTAAACTTTCGCTATAAATTGGGAAAATCCTCTCTACGCCGACGCTGTTTGCGCCGATTTTTCTAATAATGAAAGTTTCACCAGTACCGCTTCCGCGTCTTGCTATACAAATACCTTCAAAATTTTGAATCCTGGTTTTATCGCCTTCATGAATACGAATAGCTATACGTAGCGTATCGCCGGCGCGGAATTCAGGGATCATTTTGGATGCCGTTTGAGCCGTTTCGAAAGCGTCAATGTATTTATTTCTCATATTTTTCCTTCTTTTCTGGCGCGAGCTTTTGGTATAAATCGGGACGAAAAAACCTTGTTTTACAACGTGCCATTTTAAATTTTAAAGTCTGGATTGTAGCGTGATTTCCCTTTAAAAACTCTGAAACTACGCCGATATCTGCAAAAACGTCCGGTTTTGCAAAAGACGGAGCCTCCAACATATCTCCCTCAAAGCTTTCAACGGCAAGACTGTCTTCATTACCGAGTACTCCGTTTACGTTTCTTGCGATCGCGTCCGCTAAGCACATTGCGCCGAGCTCCCCGCCGGTTAGTATAAAATCCCCGATGCTAAAAATTTCATCTGCCCAAATTTCGATAACCCTCTCGTCAAACCCTTCGTACCTACCGCACACAAGACAAATATGCTCGCTCTTTGCCAGCCTTTTTGCATCATTTTGGGTAAATTTGCTTGCAGCTGGCGCTAGAAATATTATTCGCGAATTTTGATTTTTGCTTTTAAAATTTACGAGAGCATCGTTTAACGGTTGGACTTGCATTAACATTCCGGCACCGCCGCCGATCATATATTCATCAACTTTACCGAGTCGCCGCGTAGTAAAATCTCTCGGATTTAAAAAATCGATTTCTATCTTTTTGTCGTTTATCGCTCTTAATAAAATAGAATCCGAAAAATATGGTCTAATTAAATTTTCAAATAGCGTGACAAACGTAAATTTCATGAATTTTCTAAAATAGATTTCGCATCTTTGGTTAAAATCGCCCTCGCGTCTAAATCGACCTTTATAACAAAGCGATTAATATACGGAACGTAAAAATTTTTGACAAATCCTTGCTCTACAAGCTTCTCATCGGTCGTAATATATAAAAGGTGATTATTTGCGCCTTCTTCAATGTCTACGACTTCGCCTAGAATTTCGCCGTCTTCGATTATTTTAAGCCCTAAAATATCAAAATAAAAATACTCTTCCTTTTTTAGCTTACAATTTTTTCTAGTTAACTCTTTAGTACTGTATAAAATTTTATTAGTAAGGGTTTTTGCCGACTCTATACTTTCAAAGCCGGCAAAGAGTATAGTATTATTTAGTCTATCAAAATGTTTTACGACTAGCTCAAAGCCGTTTTTATCGTAAAATTTAGCGCCTTTTTTAAACTGCTCCGGAAAATCGCTTCTGTTGTGAAGCCTTAAAAAACCTTTCAGTCCAACACTCTTACCGAGTATCGCGACTTCGACGAGATCACTCTTCAAACGCTTTTACCGTTACGCGGTAGCTTGTAGGGTCTTTTGCCTTAAAGCCTATAATTACGGTTTTTATAGCGTTAATCATCTTGCCGTCTTTGCCAATAAGCTTACCCGTATCGACCTTATCGGCGGTTATTATAACTTCGGCAAAATTTTCGCCGAGCCCTACGCGTTCTACTTTGATCTTCTCGGGGTAGTCGGCTATTAGCTTGGCGTATTCGTATAAAAAATTTTCAACCATAAAAATTATTTACTTGTTATTCTAGCGACTCTATCGCTTAGCTTCGCGCCTACGCCTTTCCAGTAAGCTAAACGCTCGGCGTCAAATTTTATTACTTCTGGATTAACCATAGGATTGTAATAACCGATACTCTCTATCCAGCCGCTATCGCGTCTTTTTCTGCTATCTGTTACTACTATACGATAAAAAGGTCTTTTTTTGCGTCCCATTCTCGTTAATCTTACTACTGTTGCCATATTTTTCTCCTTTTTTATTTTTAAATAGGCTTAAATTTAAGTGCCGAAACACCCAAATTTAAGCCCGTTTCAGCTTACTTTGGTCGATTCATATTGGCATGCGAGAGCGCATTCATTAAACCTATTGCGCCGCCTTTGCTAGAAAATTTCTTCGCAAGTTTCGAAGCGTTCTCAAACTGTTTTAAAAAGCGGTTTACTTCCACCTGAGACAAGCCTGACCCTGCTGCCAAACGGCGTTTTCTGGAATTATTTAAAAGCTCAGGATTTTCGCGCTCTTTTTGCGTCATAGAGTTAATCATCGCGCGAATATGCAAAATCTCTTTTGAGTTATCAAGATCGATATCTTTGATCTGATTAGCCATATTTGAAAGACCCGGTATCATTCCTATTAGCGATTTCATAGAACCTAGTTTCTTTACGCTTTCCATTTGATCTAAAAAGTCGTTAAAATTAAACTGACCCCTTTTTATCTTTTGATTTAAGCGTTTCGCCTCTTTTTCATCAATAATCGAGCCGGTTTTTTCGGCTAGCGTAGCTAGATCGCCCTCACCCATTATTCGGCCGACTATACGATCCGGAATAAAGCTCTCCAAATCGGCTACTTTTTCGCCGGTACCTACGAATCTAAGCGGGATTTCAAGCTGTTTTGCAATACTTATCGCTACGCCGCCTTTACTATCGGAGTCAAATTTAGACAAAATAACGCCCGTAATTCCAAGCGCTTCATTGAAGCTGGCTGCCGATTTTACGCCGTCTTGACCGCTCATTGCGTCTGCTACGTAAAAAATTTCGTGAGGTTTTAATAAACTTTTTACCTCTTTTAGCTCATTCATTAATACTTCGTCGATCGCCAGTCGTCCAGCGGTATCGACTAAGAGCACGTCGTAAAGCCCGCTTTTTGCCTTATCCAGTGCAGCTTTTGCTACCTTTATAGGATTTTTTTCGTCCTCTATAAAAAATAGATCTATCTCGTTTGCTTCGCACAGCTGACGAAGTTGCTCGACCGCCGCTAGGCGCTGCAAATCGCAAGCCGCGACTAGAACTTTTTTCTTACGAAGTTTTAAATAATTAGCCAATTTTATCGTGGTCGTAGTTTTACCGGAACCTTGAAGTCCGGCCATCAAAACGATCGTAGGAACCGCCGAAGCGTATACGAATCCCTGATTGCCCGGCGCGGTCAAAATTTTGGTTAAATTTGATTTTATCGCGTCTAAAAATTGTTTTTGTCCGACGCCGGTTTGCTTAATTTGCGCCTCGATTAATCCGAGTAATTCTTTGGTAACTTTATGATGAACGTCGGCTTTTAATAATGCCTTTTTTAGCACGTCGATTGCGTTTTTTAGCGCTTTTTCGTCGTCTACGAAACGAATTTTGCTAACGGCTAGACGAAACGACTCGCTAATTTGCTCAAACACTTTATTTACCTTTAAAATTTTATTAAAACGCGTATTTTATAGAATTATTTCTTTATTACTCTTTAAATCTCGAAATTTCTTGGAATCTCAAAGCCTAGCCGGGCGAAATCGATCGGGATTTTAGCCTTAAATTTGTAGCCCAAAAGCTCTATTTTATAAGCATGCAAATACATCCTCTTAGCCCTGTTTTTACCATATTTTTCATCGCCTACGACGGGATATCTGGCGCCGCTTAAATGCACTCTGATTTGATGCGTCCTGCCCGTATCGATTTGCGCTTTCACGAGCGATTTTTTACCGACGACCATCAGCGGCGTTACGCGCGTGATCGCCTCCTTGCCGTCTTTTGAAATTTTAGAAAACGCGCCGCCCTTGCCTTTTATCGTTAAAATAGGTTCGTTTACGCTAAATTCCTCGCTTACGATTCCTCTAACTACCACGACGTAATCTTTTTTCACGTTCATTTTTTTAAATTCCTCTATCGCTCGCTTTTGAAAATCCGCATTCTTTACGAGTATCAAAACTCCGCTCGTCTCGCGG
This sequence comes from uncultured Campylobacter sp., assembly GCF_905371695.1. Classification (GTDB taxonomy): domain Bacteria; phylum Campylobacterota; class Campylobacteria; order Campylobacterales; family Campylobacteraceae; genus Campylobacter_A. The sequence continues at coordinate 8,772 of NZ_CAJPMA010000050.1, forward strand.
TCTAAGCGGTGCAAGAGCGGAAATTTATAAATTTCGCTTATTTTCTCGCTAGTGATCAGGGCTGGCTTATCGACGGCGATTAAATTTTCATCTTCGTAAATCACGCTAGGCTTGGGCGCTTTTTGCACGCTAAATTTCGTAGTCACGCCCATCATCGCGCGCGCTACGACGATTTTCTCGCCTCTTGCGCTAACTAATCCGGCATCTATTAACTCCTTCGCTTCGCTATTTGATATGCCTTCTTGAATCGCTAGTAATTTATAGGCTTTTTCTTGATTCATAAACTTTCCCTAATATCTTTTATGATTTCATCCGCACTTGAATTTCCCGCAATTTCGCAAATTTCAAGCTCATTTTTTAAAATATCGCTAATTTGCTCGTAATTTGCGAATTTTACGCCTTTTACGAGATTAAATAGCGCTTTTTGGTTAAAAATAAATTTACCCGTAATTACGGCGTTTTTAAATTGTGCGGCCTCAATAGGATTGTGTCCGCCGATGCCCGGTTCAAAACTACCGCCAAGTACGACTACGTCGCTAATCGCATAAATATTTATCAGCTCGCCCATAGCGTCTATTAACGTGCATTTCGCGTCAAAATTTTTGCATAAGCTAAATTTAGCGAAACTAAAATTTCGCTTCTTAGCAAAGCTTTGTAATATTTGCGCGACCTCATTAAATCTCTCCGGATGTCTAGGGGCTACGAGCAATCTGTCCTCTGCGTTAAGATCTAAATTTTCTAAAATTTTAGCCTCTTCGCCGGCGTGAGTGCTAGCCAGCACGACGGTGCGTCCGCTAGGCTTCGTATAATTTTTACTCGGTCTCGGTAAAAACGCCGATTTTATGTTGCCGTTTACGACTACGTTTTTTGCGCCTAGACTCGTTAAGTGCTTTGCGTCGGTACCGCTTTGGGCGTAAATTTTATCGATAAATTTAAAAATTTCACGGTAAAAAAATCTAAATTTTAGGTACTTGCCGTAACTTCGATCGGAAATTCTAGCATTTATTAAAATTACTCGCGCGCCTTTAAATTTCGCCCAAAAAACGAGCATCAGCCAAAGTTCGGCCTCAAAAATAATCAAAATTTTACTTCGTCTCATCCAGAACGGTAAAAAAATCTCAAACGGTAAAAACCGCGAATTTCGCGTGATTTTGCACGCCTCGTCAAATCCGGTTTGCGTAATTACCGAAATCGCCGCATTTTCTTTAAAAATATCTACTAGCGGCGCGATAGAGCGCACCTCGCCGAAGCTGCACGCATGGAAGTGAATTTTTAGCGGAGAGAATTTCGGATTTTTCCATAAAAAAAACCGCGCTGGGATGGAGCGGCGATATTTAGAACAAAAGCTAAATGCGAGTAAAAAAATAGCCCCGACGCACCATAAGATCAGGGCTAAAAAATAATAAACCGCTATCAAAATTTTAGCTTATTCGGCGGTCTCTTTATATAATATTCTACCGCAATGAGGGCAAGTTACGATATCCTCGCCGCGTACGACGGATGAAAAAGTTTTATCGTTTATCTGCATAAAACAGCCGTAGCACGCTTGCTTTTTAACGGGGACGACGGCGGTATTATGCGCCCATTTACGAATTTTTTCATAAAACGTTAGGATTTTTTGGTTCATCTCGCCGACTAATTTACTTTTCTTGCCGTAAATTTCCTCGCGCTCTTTTTCGATCGCTTTTACCTCGTTTGAAATTTCAGCCTCTATTTTGCCGATGTTTTCGCTAATCGCCGCCTTTTTCTCTTCGGTCTCTCTTTGTTCGGCGATTTTCGTATCGATGATTTTTTCGAGCCTTAAAATCTCGTCGTTCGCCGCTTCTAGCTGCTCTTTTGCAAGCTCTTCTTCAAGTTGCAACGCTTTTATTTCTTTTTCGGATTTCGCCGTAGCGCTTTTTTTGCTTACGTCTTTGATTTTGGCGGAAAATTCGGCGATGTGCGCGTTGGTTTGAGATTTTTGCGTTTTAATTTCTTTTATATCTTCTTCGAGTTGTTTTACGGCGGCGTCCGCGATTTCAAGCTCGCTCTGAGCCGTTCTCAACGACTTTTCGACGTTTTCTATACGCGACGCAAACCCGTCTATATCTTTATCAAATTTGGATAATTCGACTAACTGCTGCAAATATTTATTCATGTTTCGTCCTTAGCATTGCGTGAATGGATTTTGTAAATCGTGAATTATAATAGGAATTGCGAAATTTTGCAAATTTTTTGCAAGCGACTCCCCAAAATACCGCTCGCTCTCGAAGTGTCCGATGTCTATCATAGTAAGATTATTTTGCACGGCGCTCATGGCTTGGTGATACTTTAGATCGCCCGTCAAAAAGACGTCAGCCTTTACTTCGCCGATCAGATCGCCGCCGCTTCCCGTGCAAAAGGCAAGGCGCTTTATCGGCGCATTGGGGTCAAATTTTCGCCCTTTACAAACTCTTAAATGGCTCAAATTTAGCTTTGCTTTTACTCTCTCGCAAAGCTCGTCAAAGCTCAAATTTACGTCCGCATAAAGCAAAAATCCATCGCGCTGCTTTGACGTAAATCCCAAAATTTCGCTTAACACGTACTCATTTAGATGGCTTAGATCATAATTAGTATGCATAGCGATTAGGCTTAAATTTTTAGCCACCATCTTTGCGATTAGGCTGCTTGGATATGTGTCCAAATTTAGCGATTTTAGCCCCTTAAAAATGAGCGGATGATGCGTAATGATAAGCGAATTTGGCTGCGCTTCGTCCAAAAGCTCGTCGTCGACGTCAAGACTAAGATAAACACGCTCCGCGCTAGCCTCAAACGAGCCCACGAGCAGTCCGCTATTATCCCACTCCTCTTGACTCGCAAACGGGCTAATCTCGTCTAAAATTTTATAAATTTCGCCGATTTTCATCAAATTTTATTCGCCCTTCGCGTCGTTCGCGGCATCGATGCTGGCTTTATACGTTAGCGCGCACTCTTTGGCTAGCTCGCGGATTTTTAGGATATAGTCTTGCCTTTGCGTTACGCTGATCGCTCCGCGCGCGTCAAGGACGTTAAACGTATGCGCCGCAAGCATGCAATAATCATACGCAGGCAGCGAAATTTTAGCCTCCAGGCAGCGTTTGCACTCGCCGAAAGCGTTTTCAAACTGACGAAATAGCATATCTACGTCTGCAATTTCAAAGTTATATTTGCTCCACTCAAATTCGCCCTGCTTATGTACGTCGGCGTAGGTCACGATATTGCCGCCCCTATCGTCCCAAACGATATCGTAGACGCTATTTACGTCTTGTAGGTACATCGCAAGGCGCTCGAGGCCGTAGGTGATCTCAGCCGAAACCAGCTCGCAAGCGATGCCGCCTACTTGCTGAAAATACGTAAACTGCGTCACCTCCATACCGTCTAGCCAGACCTCCCAGCCCAGCCCCCAGG
>NZ_CAJPMA010000051.1 GCF_905371695.1 uncultured Campylobacter sp.
GCATTTAAAATTTCGTAAAATCGGCGCGGCGTTTTTGATTAATCTTGCCGTATCCGCGCGCTTAATTCGCAAGGTAAATTCGCGGCAGTATAGTCGTTTGCTTACCTTTGCTCGCGTAAAATTTAGCGCGTCGTATTGCGGACGCTTTTTGTAAGAGGTTTTTGCCTTATCTATTTTTGCGGCTAGAAATTTTTGCCGTCGATAGGTTATTTGCCGCATATCGATTTTCGCGGTCCCGCTTGCGGCCGCGAGCCTACGAGGCAGGTTCTTATAAGCACCTTTGCCACTTTTGCTTTAAAATTTAGGAATTTGCTAAAATCTCGGGCTAAGTTTTTATAATTCGGCAAAATTTGAACGCGAAATTTCGTTTCGGACGAAAATTTCAGCCGACGCGAAAGATGGCCGAAATTTTATAACGGTCGTTTAAAATTTCATCGCATTTTTTAACGCGGCGATATTTTCAGAGATTAAAAGCGGTTTATAAATCGCGCTGACTACGGCGATTAGGTCGATTTTAAGCGCGGATATCTCGGCGATATTTCGCGCGTTTATACCGCCTATCGCGCACACGGGGATTTCTAAAACTTCCTTCGCGCGAGCTAAAATTTCAAGACTAACGCGCGGGGCGCCCGGTTTCGTCGGGCTTTCAAACACCGAACCGAACGCCGCATACGCCGCGCCCGCGTCTTGCGCCCGCAAGGCAAGCTCTAAGTCGCCGTAGCAGCTAACTCCGATAAACGCGCCGTCTCCTAAAATTTCGCGCGCTCTTGCTACACTGCCGTCGTCTCGTCCGATATGCACGCATTTCGCGCCGATACGAGCGGCGAATTTCAAATCGTCGTTTACGATAAATCTAGCCCCGACGGCTTCGCAAAGAGCTAAAATTTCGCGCGCGACGGCCTCGTTTTTAACCGCCTTTTTGCAACGGTATTGATAAAATTTTACGCCGCTTCGCAAAATTTCGCGAGCGTGAGCGACGATTAGCCCGTCGGGGCTTAAAACATCGTCGCTAATCGCGTAAATTTCGCTCAAATTTTAACTTTATGATTTAAAAGCGTTTTGCCGAATTTCGTAGTTAAACCCGTTTCTATCGCTTCGTAGACGTATTTTTTAGCGCGCTCGATCGCATCTTCTAACGAAAGCCCTTGCGCTAGCGAGCAAGCAATCGCCGTAGAGAACGTACATCCCGCGCCGTGCATAATAAGCGGGTCTGCTAGCGGAGCGCCGAAATTTTGCGTGCTGCCGTCTCTTTTGTGTAAAGTATCGATGCTTTTGCCGTCTTCGACGCGTTTTTTTACGATCACGTTGCAGCTTAGCGAACTAAAATCGTCGTTAAAAAGTGCTTTTGCCTCGTAGCGATTAGGCGTAGCGATGGTGGCGAATTTTAAAAGATCGCGAAGCGCGTCTATGGCGTCGTCTTTGATGAGTTTTACGTTTGATTTGCTGATACAAACGGGGTCTACTACTATCGGTACGCCAGCGTTTTTAAAGCGCTCTAACCAGCGCGCGGCGACTTCCATCGTGCGCGTATCAAAGAGCATACCGACCTTGACGGCGTCTATATTAAGCTCTTCGGTTATGCCTCTAATCTGCGAATCCACGAAGCCCGCGTAAAGCCCGGAAATATCGTAAGTAGTCTGCGTATTTTCGCAGACGAATACCGTCATCGCCGTAGCGCCGTAACAGCCGAACGCCTCGCAGGTTTTAAGGTCGGCCTGCGCGCCCGCGCCGCCGACGCTATCCGAGCCCGCAATTATTAAGATATTTTTCATTTTAAATCGTATTTTTCTAAAATTTTATCAAACGCGCCCTCTTTTTTTAGCTCGTCTACGGCTGCGTTAAATTTAGCGATAAGCTCGGTTTGTTTATCTTTATCGAATGCCGCGGAAAAGCCCTCGCTACCGTCGGGCTCTTTTAAAAACGCTTCCAAGTCGTCGTTTTTCTTTAAATATCCGTAGCCTATCGAGCTATCGACCGCGATCGCGTCGATTTTGCCGGCTTTTAGCGCTAGTATCGCGCTTGCGATCTCTTCAAAAGGAGCTACTTTCGCGCCTTGAATTTCGTTTGCCGCGCTCTCTTGGACGGTGCCTAGCTGCACGCCTATTTTTTTGCCGTTAAGAGAGGCTTTGTCTTTGATATCGCTTCCTTTTTTATGAATGTAAAGATTTTCCGTAACATAATAAGGCGCGGTAAAATCGACTGATTTCTTGCGCTCGTCAGTCGCGCTCATAGCGCTAATGATGCCGTCTATTTTACCCGTTTTAAGCGCGGCGATTAGTCCGTCGAAGCTTAAATTTACGAGTTTGTATCTAAAACCCGCTTTTTTTGAGACCGCGTCTAGCAGATCGATGTCAAAGCCCGCGATATTGCCGTTTTCGTCTATAAATTCAAACGGCGGATAGTTTGCGGCGGTGCCGATTTTAAGCTCGGCGGCGCTTAGCGCTACGAAGCTTGCCAAAAGTAGGGCGAAAATTTTTTTCATTTTTTATCCTTTGGGTTGAGTTTAAATTTTTAATGATTTAGTACTTTGCCTAAAAATTCGCGAAGGCGCGCGTTTTGCGGATTTTCAAAGACGTTTTTAGGTGTATCGTCTACCGCGATCTTACCGCCGTCCATAAAGAAAATTCTATTTGCCACGTTGCGCGCAAAGCCCATTTCGTGCGTGACTACGAGCATCGTGATGCCGCGCGCGGCGACTTCTTTCATAATGTCTAGCACCTCGCCGATCATCTCGGGATCTAGCGCGCTGGTAGGTTCGTCAAATAGTATAACTTCGGGATTCATCGCAAGCGCGCGAGCGATAGCGATACGCTGTTTTTGACCGCCGGAGAGCTTATGCGGATAGGCGTTTGCCTTACTTTCTAATCCTACGCTGCGAAGCAGTTCGTAAGCCTTGCTTTGAGCTTGCTCTTTCGTCATAAGTTTCGTGATCACGGGCGCTAGGGTTAAATTTTCAAGCACGCTTTTATTTGCAAAAAGGTTAAAATGCTGAAAAACCATACTGATGCGCTGGCGAATTTTATTTATATCCGAGTTTTTATCTAAGATATTTTTGCCGTCAACCGAAATTTGTCCGCCCGTAGGCTCTTCTAGCCGGTTAATGCAGCGCAAAAAGGTGCTTTTGCCGCCGCCGCTAGGACCGATTATAGCAATGACTTCGCCTTGTTTGACGCTTACGCTAATGTCGTTTAATACGCGAAGATCGCCGAAATTTTTGCTTAAACTTTTAATCTCAATCATTGCGGTTTAACCTGCGCTCTAAAATTTTGGCTAATAGCGATAAAAATTTTACGCTCACGTAATAGACGATACCTGCGAAAATAAGCGGTTTAGGACTAAAAAGCGTGGACTGAAAATTTCTGCTTTGCATCGTGATATCGAAAATTCCTATAAGCCCCACGATAGAAGTTTCTTTAAAAAGCGAGATAAATTCGTTCGCAAGCGCGGGCAGGATATTTTTCGTAGCCTGCGGGATAATGATTAGCCGCATGGCGCTTGCGTAGTTTAGCCCCATCGCGCGCGCGGCTTCCATCTGACCGCGATCGACGCTATTTATACCGCTGCGAACGATCTCCGCGATATAAGCCGAGCTATTTAGTCCTAGCGCGATAATAGCGGCGTAAATGCTTTCAAATGCGACGAATACGACGAACGCAAAGATAATAAGCTGCAACATTAAAGGCGTGCCGCGCAAAATATCGATATATTCGTCGATTACGAAAGTAAGGGGCTTAATGTTTAAAAATCTTAAAAACGCGAGTAAAAAGCCCAGAGCGATGCCTATTAGTATGCCGCCTACCGTAAGTTCCAGCGTCACGCCGTAGCTTTTTAGATACGCCATCCTTTGCGCCTGGCTAAGCTCGGTCGGATAGGCGAAATAAACGCCCGCGCCCACGATCAGGACGAAGAATAAAATTTTGAAAAATTTTTCGTTAAACAACGCTTTGCCTTTTAAAATTTAATGGCGCAAATAATACGCAAAATTTGATATTTTTTCGCTTAAAAAGGCTGCTTTCGCGCCGATTTGATGAAAAATTAAACATAATTATAATACCATCTGAATTTTAAAATTACAAAGGGGCGTGCGGTGAGCTTTGGATCTTACGTCGCGATTGCGATTTATTTCGGACTTTTACTTTTTATAGGGCGGTATTCGTATAATAAAAACGCGAATATGAACGAATATTTGCTGGACAACCGCAGATTAGGACCCGTAGTTACCGCGCTTTCGGCGGGGGCTTCGGATATGAGCGGCTGGATGCTATTGGGCGTTCCCGGCGCTATGTACGCGACTGGAATCGTTAATATTTGGATGCTAGCGGGGCTAATAATCGGCGCATATTGCAACTACTTATTTCTAGCAAAGCGCCTGCGCGTCTACACCGAAGTGGCGAGCGACAGTATTACGATCCCGGATTTTTTAGAAAACCGCTTTAAAGACCGCACCAAAATTTTACGCATCGTTTCGGGCGTTTTTATACTTATATTTTTTACGCTTTACGTTTCTAGCGGCGTAATAGCAGGCGGAAAGAGCTTTGAGACGTTTTTCGGGTTGCCGTTTAGTTGGGGCGCTATTTTGACGCTGTTTATAGTCGTGTTTTATACGTTTTTCGGCGGTTTTCGCGCGGTTTGCATTACCGACGCGTTTCAGGGCGCGCTTATGTTTTTCGTGCTGGTCGCGATCCCCGTCGGGGCGTATCTAAATTTGGATCTACCGCAAAATACGAATTTTTGGGGCGAAATTTCGCACCTTAAACCTCAGCTTTTAGACCCTTTCGCAAATCAGAGCTTTTGGGGAATTTTAGGGCTTGCGGCGTGGGGGTTCGGCTACTTCGGACAGCCGCACATTATCGTGCGCTTTATGGCGATTAGAAGCTCTGCCGAGCTCGCGCAGGCGCGCCGTATCGGCATTAGCTGGATGGTGATAGGTCTAGTGGGTGCTATGATGAGCGGATTTATCGGATTTTTGTATTTTAGTTCGCGCGGCGGTTTAGAGGATCCCGAAACCGTATTTTTAAGGCTAGGAGAGCAGCTTTTTCCGCCGTTTTTTTTAGGCATTATCGTTTCAGCCGTGCTAGCCGCGATTATGAGCACTATTTCAAGCCAGCTTTTAGTTAGCGCAAGTTCGGTTACGAAAGATTTTATTTTAGCCTTTTATAAACGCGAAATTTCGGTAAAGGCGCAAGTAGTCATCGGTCGCTACGCCGTAGTCGCCGTGGCGCTCGCGGCTACGGTTTTGGCGTTTTGCTCCAAAGATACGGTGCTTGGCGCCGTAGGAAACGCGTGGGCGGGATTCGGCGCTAGTTTTGGGCCGGTGTTGCTATTTAGTCTTTACTGGAAGCGTATGAGCGCGTTAGGAGCGCTCGTAGGTATGGTTGCGGGCGGCGCTACGACGCTATTTTGGATATATTCGGGGCTTAACGCTTACGCGTATGAAATTTTGCCAGGTATCGTCGCGTCGAGCGTCGCTATCGTAGTCGTTAGCGTCTGGGGGGACGCGATAAATAAAATGACCGCCGAGCCGCATGAGCAGGTGATCAAAGACGAATTCGAAAAGATGAAGGATAGGCTATAAATTTATGAAAAACGCGGGAGAATATAAAAAATGAGAAAATTTACGTTATTTGCGGTTTTTATTTTAGCGCTAGCTGGATGCGGGGATAAAAAAAAGATCGTTCACGAACCGCTAAAAAACGAACTTTTGGCATACACTAGCAAATCCGAAATAATCGAAGATACGAACCGCACGCTAATAATCGCGACTTATCTAAATCCGATTTATCAAGCAAAACTGGGCGAGAATTCGGGCGAGACTTTTTTGGTCGCGATAAATCCAAAAGAACGAGAGATCGACGCGACTACGATAAAGGTAAACGGCGATAATAACGGCACTAGCGTGAGGCTTTTAGACGAGAGCGACGAGCTGCTAAAATTTGCGGGGTTTAGCCTACCTTGGGCACGGTACTACGAGATAACCGCGCCTAGCAAAGACGCGGATAATCTATCGCTTACTTTCGAAATTTATCCGTCAAAGAAGGCGTCGTTAAGCTTCGTAAAAGTGTCGAAATCCTTATATTGGAACCCGTAAGCGCGCTGTAAACGGCGTAGTTTGCGAGTACCTTTTTGCCGTAGACGCGCGTTTCGGTCACGGGGACTAGCTCGATGGATAAAAAGGGCTCGAATTTGCCCTTGCGAAACATATCTTCTCTCGTGATTAGCTTTTTGGTAAAGCCGATGCCGCCGTTATAAGCGTATGCGATAAATAGCGGATGGCTTAAAAATTTCTCCAAATAATTTAAATGATGATCCGCAAACGCGTAGGCGACGTCGGGCTTAAATAGGTCGTCTTGGTCGAAATCGGGTATTTTTAGCTCTTTTTTGCCGATGTGGTTGGCGAGAAACGGCATGATCTGCATCGTACCCAGCGCGTAAGAAGTCGAGATTACCGACGGTAAAAATAGGCTTTCTTGGCGAGCCAGCGCGTAGATCATAGATTTTCTGGTCGCGTTTACGTCGCTAAGCGCGGGAGAGTCGGGCATTAAAAAGTAGTGTTTATCGTTTGTTTTTTGCATAAAAAATGCGTAAGCCCCGAGACTTTCTTGCGTATAAAATTTCTGCGCGTAGGCGTGAGCTTGCGTAGAGTTCATATCCTTGGCTAGGGCTGCCGTTTGCTGCCATAAAAAAGGATCCGTAACGTCGAAATTTTCGACGTTTTTGCGCTCGGGGCGCGGCACTACGACTTCAAAAGGCGGCGTTTCTACGAAATCTTTGGCGTAAAGCGAGTAGATATTTATATCCTTGCTATCCGCAAGCTCGGCTAAAATTCGCTCGTCGTTTTTGATTAGATAAAGCCAAAAATTCGCATTGTCGCGCTGCCAAGTTTTCTCAAACGTTTGCGCCGCGCGCGAAAAGTACTCCACCGCGCGCGATTCGTCGTTTAGCGTAACGGCGTTAAGCCCTAGAAAAAACGCGTCGCCGCCGCTAGTAATTTGCGGCGTTATTTTAAGCAAATTTTGCCTAAACCCGTCGAATTTTCGCCCCGTAACCAGCTCGCTTAAAAGCTGCGTAAAGCCCTTTTCGCCGTAAAATTTATCCATAAACGCAGGCTCTAACTCGCTGCTAAAATTTTGCGATTTTTGCGCGGGGCTAGAAGCGTTAAAAAGCGCTAAAAACTGCGCGCTAAGCATCTCTCGCGCGAAAATTTCGGCGGGATTTTTCTCGTTTAGCGCTAGTAAAATTTTAGCCTTTTGCGGGTAGGGGGCGGATAGGTTTTTAGCGACTGCCGCGCGCGTCGCGGCGGACAAATTTAGGCTAAATTTTACCGTAGTTAGCGCGTTTTGACAGCTCGCGTTGGCGTCTATTATGTTTCGCGCGGTAACGCCGGGGCATGCGGGTGGCTCGGGCGCGGCTATCGGCGGTAAAATTTTATCCATATTTTTTTGCGCTAGTCCCGAGCGGCGAGAGATATCGGATTTTAAAATTTTAATTTGCTCTTTGCTGGGCTTTCGTTCGGTGATTAGGCGGTTTATATAATAGTCCTTAGCGAGGCCTTTGGGTTTATCTTTCAGCTCGTTAAACTCTATTACTCCAGCCGCGCAAAACGCTGCAAACGCGCATAATAAGCTATAAAGACGCGGCAAATTCATGAAGCAGTCTCACGAAAAATAGATCGGTAAATTGAAGCGCTAAAAGCACGATAATAGGCGCTAGATCGACCCCGCCCACTATCGTCGGCACTAGGCGGCGCAGGCGCTCGTAGACGGGTTCGGTTAGTCGGTAGAGTAGCTGCACGATTTGATTATAAGGATCGGGGCGCACCCAGCTAATAAGCGCGGCTGCGATGATAATCCAAATATAGACGTTAATTACGGTGTGCAAAATCGTAGCGACCGCGGAAAGAAAGGTAGATAGTATCATTTTATCACCTCGCTTAAATTTTCTTTGATAATCGCGTAAAGCTCGGATAGTTCGGGTCCATGAAGTTCGTTCGTAAGCAGCGCGCGAAGTGGCATAAAGAAATTTTTGCCTTTTAAGCCGCTTTTTTGCATAAGCTCTTTTTTAAAATCGTCGAAATTTTGCGCGGCTGGCGTATTTAGCAGCGTTTGCGCGGCGGATTTTAGCGTTTCAAACTCGTTTGCGTATTCGCTAGGCGCGACTTTTACGGCGAAAACGGCGCTAATTTTCGCGGCGATTTGCGGTATCAGCGAGCTTTCTTGGGTGTAAAATTTAGCCAGCGCGATTTTAACGGCTAAATTCCGGTCTTTTTCAAAACCGAAAAGCTCCGCGATGCGCTCGTCGCTTGCGATTTTAATATGCTCTCGGTTTAGCTGTTCTAGCTTTTTGACGTCGAATTTCGCCGGCGAGCGCGAAATTTTGGTTAGGTCAAACCACTGCACGGCTTGCTCGATCGTAAAAATTTCGCACGGCGTTTTGTTGCCCAGCATTATTAGGTAGTTTGCGATAGCTTCTGGCATAAATCCGCTTTGAAGCAGCCATTTCACGCTGCTTTCGTTCTCGCGTTTGCTCATTTTTTTACCTTCGATGTTTAGCACGATAGGTAGGTGCGCGTAGCCCATTTTGCCCGTATAGCCCAGCCCCTCGCGGATCAGATCTTGCTTTGGCGTATTGCTTACGTGATCTTCGCCGCGAATGACGAAAGTAACGCCTTCTAGCATATCGTCCACCGCGCAGGCGAAGTTATACGTAGGTGTTTTGTCCGCGCGCATAATTACGAAGCTGTCGATCGCGTCGGGCTCGAAGCTTAGCTCGCCTTTTATCGCGTCGGTAAAGCTCATCGAATGCGCGGGCTTTTTCATGCGGATTACGAAGGGGCGCGGGTCGTTTAGCACTTGCTCGTCGGTCATTTTCTCGCACGTACCGTCGTATCTGTATGCGACGCCCGCGGCCTTTGCCGCCTCTTTTTTAGCTTCTAGCTCCTCTTGGCTGCAAAAGCAGGCGAACGCCTTTTTGTCGATTAAAAGCTTGCTTGCCATTTGGCGGTGAAATTTTAAATTTTCGCTTTGAATATAAATTTGCTGCGGCACGATGCTAAAAAGCGCTAAAATTTCGAGAATATCCTTTTCTTTACCTTTAATATTTCGCTCTTGGTCGGTATCTTCTATGCGTAAAATAAATCCGCTTTTATCTTGCAGCGAGCAGATATAATTAAATATCGCCGCGCGTAAATTTCCGATATGCATATCGCCGGTCGGCGACGGGGCAAAACGATACATAGGCGTTATCCTTGTGCTAAATTTAAGCGTCGATTATATCACCGCCTTGATAAATTTTCGGTAATTTATCTTGGATTTAGCTTTTTTGCGTAAAATCGGACAATTTTTTAAAAAGGAATTCAAAATGGGCTTTATCAAGGAATTTAAAGAATTCGCGATGCGCGGGAACGTGCTGGATATGGCCGTGGGCGTGGTTATAGGCGGAGCGTTCGGTAAGATAGTAAGCTCGCTAGTGGGCGACGTGATAATGCCGGTCGCTGGCGTACTAACGGGCGGAGTAAATTTTACCGATTTAAAATTTACGCTAAAAGAGGCGGCGGGCGACGCGGCGGCGGTTACGATAAATTACGGCGCGTTTATTCAGACGATAGTAGATTTTACGATTATCGCATTTTGTATTTTTTGCGTTATAAAAGCGATAAATACGTTAAAAAGCGCTCCGAAAGAAGAGCCCGCTACTCCCGCGGCGCCGAGCGAAGAGGCCGCGCTGCTTGCCGAAATTCGCGATTTGCTTAAAAATAGATAATGATAGAAAAAGTATCGTTTTTCGAGGCGCTAACGCCGCAGGAAGCTAAAAGATTAGAAGCCATCACGGTAGCTAAAAAATATAAAAAGGGCGAAATTTTATTTTTAGAGGGCGAGGAGCCTAAGTGGCTGATATTTTTGCTAACGGGCTCGGTTAAGCTTTATAAAACCGCTCCCAGCGGAAAAGAAATTTTCTTGCATCAATTAGCGCCTATGAATTTCGTAGCCGAAGTCGTAAATTTTGAAAATATCCCGTATCCCGCAAGCGCGGCGTTTGCGGTTTCGGGCGAGGTTTTAAAGATAGATTACGAAAAATTTAAGAGCGAGTTTTTAAGCAATCCTAAAATTTGCCTTTACCTTTTAAAATCGATGTCGCAAAAACTACGAATTACCAGCAACTTACTCCATCAAGAGCTGGTTTTAAACGCCGAAGCGAAGGTGGCGAAATTTATCGTCATGCACGAGGATTTGTTTAACTCGCTGCGCCACACCAAAATCGCGTCGATCTTAAACATCACTCCCGAAACTTTATCTCGAATTTTAAACAAATTTAAAAGCTCGAATTTAATCAAACTCGACGAGAAAAATCAGCTGACTTTAAAAGACGAAGCGCAGTTGTCCGAAATGTTTTCGTGCTAGTTAAGGGCCGGGTTTGGGACTTTTAGGAATTTTAAGCGTCGCTGCTATCTTTTGCGTCGGCGCGAATTTTTACGCGTATAGGCGCTTTATTAAAAAGATCGCGTTTTTTAACGCGTATTTGTTTTACGTTAGGCTATTTTTCTACGCCGTCGCAGCGATAGGGTTTATATTTTTCCTACAAATTCGCTTTGCGTTTTTAAGCGTAGGCGCGTATTTAATAGCCGGCGCGCTCGTGGCGTTTTCGTTATTTTTATTCGGCGTAAGCCTGATTTACGATGTTTTAAGAGTAGCGTTTAGGCGCGCGAAATTTAGTCAAAGTAGGCGGAAATTTATTAAAATTTGCTTCGACGTTACGTTTTTGGTTTTGCTTTTTAGCTACTTTTTTAAAGGGATGTTTAACGCGCTTACGCCGCCGCGCGTACGCAGAACAGAGATAATTATTAAAAATTTAAAAGAGCCCATGAGGCTAGCGGTGATCTCGGACGTGCATATCGGCGAGTTTTTGCAGAAGGAATTTCTAGCCGCGCTCGTATATCAGATAAACGCTCAAAAACCCGACGCAGTCGCTATCGTTGGCGATTTAATCGATTTTAGTGCGGATAAAATCGGCGATTTTTTAGAGCCGCTAAAAGATCTGCGCTCGAAATACGGTACGTTTTACGTGACGGGCAATCACGAATATTATCACGGCGCGCGCGAGATTTTACCTAAAATTTCGGCTGCGGGAGCGCAAATTTTAGCCAATGCCCACGTGCGAATCGGCGGGATAAATTTAGCGGGCGTACACGATTTGGCGGGCATTAGATTCGGTTATTTAGCGCCCGATCTAGGCGCGGCGCTAGCGGGGCGCGACGAGGATAAGCCTACCGTTTTACTAGCTCACCAGCCTAAATTTTTGCAAACCATGCGCGGCGACGAGGTCGATTTAGTCGTTTGCGGTCATACGCACGGCGGGCAAATTTTCCCGTTTCAGCTGCTGGTTTTACTAGATCAAAAGCTTTTACGAGGGCTTTATAGATTAAACGATAAAATGCAGGCTTACGTAAGCTCGGGCGCGGGATTTTGGGGACCGCCGGTTAGAATTTTCGCGCCCAGCGAGATCGCGATTTTAGATTTAAAGGGGGAATAGATGGATTTCGATAAGAGGTTTTCGCAAATTTTCGGGATCGTAGGCGGGCTAAAATTCCCGCGCGCGGTGCAAAATTTTATCAACGAACGCTACGTAAAATTTTTTAATATAGATATGAGCGAATTCGCGCCCGCTAGCAGCTACGAGAGCCTAAACGCGCTCTTTACGCGCGAACTTTTAAAACCCAGAGACTTTGACGCGCAAGAACGAGCTTTTTTAAGCCCTAGCGACGGCACGTGCCTAAGCAGCGGTACGAGCGAGCGCGGCGCGGCGTTTAGCGTCAAGGGGATGAGTTATGATTTGCGCGAGCTTTTAAGCGAAGCCGCGAGCGAGGAGGAGACGTTACGCGAGTGGGATTTTGCTAACATTTACCTAAGTCCGCGCGACTATCACCGCTATCATGCGCCGTGCGATCTAAAAATAGAGCGCGCGGTCTATATCCCGGGGCGGCTTTATAGCGTCGCAAAGTCCTGGCTAGCGAGAGTGGCGGGGTTATACGCCAAAAACGAGCGCGTAGTTTTGCGC
>NZ_CAJPMA010000052.1 GCF_905371695.1 uncultured Campylobacter sp.
GGAGTTTTATAACTCCGACGGCAGCTATGCCGCAATGTGCGGCAACGGCTCGCGCTAGCTCGCTTCTGTCTTTACCGATAAATGCGTGAAATACGGCAAAATCGTTACCGCTGGCATTATATTTTGATATTTTCATATTTTTCCTTTTTGCGTAGCGCCGCGAAATTCGGGTTTGATTTTACTAAATTTCGGCTAAATTCCCGCTCTTTGCCTTCATTTTTTTGATAAAATGCCGCCCTAATTTTAAGGAGCAAAAATGGATATGCAAAAACTAAACCGAAATTTAAACAAATTAAACAAAATTTTGTTTATCGTCCTTGGTATTTCGATCGCTATCTGGGTCGGCGTAGAGGTATTCGTCGGCGAAAAAATAGAGCGCGTAAAAGAGCAAATGAAAGAAAATCTATGCGAAGCGCCGAACGTAAAAGAGATGCTGACGCGCCTAAATTCGGGACTACCGAGCAAGCTTGACGAGATTAATACGCTAGAAAAAATCGTATGCGAAAACCGCCGTTTCGTTTATCATTATACGCTCGGCAAAGGGATGGAGGCGGACGAAAGCGCGGTAACGCCGCAAGATATAGCCGAGCTAAAAGAGGAGCAAACAAGAGAGCTTAAAAAAGAATTTTGCGGCGACGCGCGCTTAAAAGCGGTGCGCGAGATTGCCGAGGGCGTGGATTTCGTCTATTTTATAAAAGATAAAGAACTAATTCGAGTAGGATTTGAAAGTAAGGACTGCAAGTAGTTCGGCCGCTCGCGCCTAACTAAGAGGCGAAGCGGGCGCTAATAGACGGCGAAGTTCGCGCCTTAGGGGGATCGGAATTAAAAAATGGCTAAAATTTTAGCGGGAATTTCGGTAATCGTCTTCAATATTTTGCTTTTTATCGGGATAATTTGGATGCTATTTTGGCGCAATCCGCACAAACTAAACGCGCGCAAACTGGCTGAGATAGAGCGGATAAACTCGCGCAAAACATCGGCGCAAGACCAATCCCGCGCGATAAAAAGACTCTCTATAAAGCCGTTTTTATTTTGGGCGGAAGGATTTTTTATTTCGCGCGAGGAGCTTTGGTTTGACGAAAATTTTATCTACGTTTTTAGAGGCGACAAGCTCGTAAAAAGGCGCAAATTCGAGGAAATTTACGAACTTGTCGTCACCAAAACGCGTGTAAATAATATTAGGATTTGGCGGATAGTTTTTGCGGACGGAGCGAGCGAGCCCAAAAAATGCGAGGCCAGCGAGTATAGATTCGCGCCCGCAGCCTCGATCTTTACGCCCAACTTTAAGGAATTTTTACGAATTTTATGCGAGAAAAATCCGCCGGCCGTTAAGACGAAGGCGGGATTTTGGGACGGCGTTTAGCTTGATTGCCGCCGTTTTTAAAGCGTCCGCACGAAATTAATTTACTTTACCGCGCGATTTTAATCGGTTTAACAAACTCGCTACTTCCGTGCGAATTTAGACTTTTCGCAGACGACTTACGCTCGGACAAGACAAATTTTAGCTAAATTTACAGGGCAAAAACGGCTTTTTCGGATAAAATTTGCGGCGACAATAGTTTATCGCAAAGCCCGCATGAATTTAGCTCAAAATTTACGTCCGCCGCTTTAAATTTCTCCTCAAAAACCGCCAGAAATTTCGCTTAAAAACTTTAACGTCTCGCTTTTTAAATTTTCAAAATCTTTGGTATTTTCTATCGTAAAATTTGCCGCAGCGCGCTTTTGCTCTATGTCTATTTGTAGCTCTACGCGGTGTTTTGCAGCGTTGTAGCTTAGCCCGTTTCGCTTCATCACGCGCGAGATCAGCGTGTCTTTTGGCGCATAAACGACCGCTATGCGCGAAAACTCTTTGTAAGCGTCCCTCCTTTCAAAAAATAGCGGAATATCCACAAAATACGTCCTACCCGCGCTTTCTAGCTTTGCGGCGCGAGATAAAATTTCAAGCCTAATCTTTGGATGCAAAATTCGCTCTAAAATTTTTAGCTTTTCTGTGTCCTTAAACGCTAGCGCGCCGAGCTTTTTTCTATCTATTTTGCCGCCTACTAAAACCTCGTCTCCAAACTCCGCCGCAACCTCGCTCACGCACAAATTTAGCTGTTCGTGGGCGATAGAGTCCGCGTCGATAATCTCAAATCCGCGATCACGAAGCAGCTCGCAAACCGCGCTCTTGCCGCTGCCGATGCTGCCCGTGATGACGACGGCGTGTTTAAATTGCGGCATTTTGCCTCCGATTTTTTACTCCGATTTTAGCAATTTTTGGCTAAAATTAACCAAATTTCAACAAAGGGCAAAAATGATAAGCTACAAAGACGCTGGCGTCGATATAGACGCGGGAAATGACTTCGTAAATGCGATAAAACCGTTCGTCAAAGCGACGCAAACTCCGCACGTTTTAGGCGGTATCGGCTCGTTTAGCGGCGCGGTTTGCGAGCTGCTTCGTGATCGCGGATTTGAGATTATCGACGCAAACTCCGCACGTTTTAGGCGGTATCGGCTCGTTTAGCGGCGCGGTGAGGCTGCCCGCAGGCTACAAAAAACCTGCGATCCTAGGCGCCACCGACGGCGTGGGCACAAAGCTGCGACTCGCGATAGACGCGCGCAAATTTGACGGCGTGGGGCAGGATCTCGTCGCAATGTGCGTAAACGATCTCATCTGCAACTTCGCCGAGCCGCTATTTTTCCTCGACTATTACGCAACGGCGAAGCTCGAGATCAGCGATGCCAAAGAGGTCGTAAAAAGCATCGCCGAGGGCTGCAAACTCGCCCGCTGCGCGCTGATCGGCGGCGAAACGGCGGAGATGCCCTCGATGTATGAGAAAGGCGACTTCGACCTTGCGGGCTTTGCCGTGGGTATCGCCGAGGAAGATGAAATCGACCGCAGTAAGTTCGTCCGCGAAGGCGACGTGCTCATCGCGCTTCCTAGCAGCGGCCTGCACTCAAACGGCTTTTCGCTCGCGCGAAAAGTGATTGCTGAGCTAGGGCTAAAATTTGACGACAAAGTGGGCGGTCGCGCGCTCATCGACGTGCTTTTGGAGCCGACCAGGATTTACGTCGGCGACTTTTTAAATTTAAAAGACAAGATCCACGCGCTCGCGCACATCACGGGCGGCGGCATCGTGGAAAATCTGCCGCGCGTCTTCCCTGATGGGCTGGGTGCGAAGATCGAACATGCCGCGATCCGCACGCCTGAGATCTTTAAAATCATCGCGCAAAAAGTGGAGCCGGCCGAGATGATGAGGACGTTTAACATGGGTGTAGGCATGATCGTCGTAGCGCCGAAGCAAAATGCGGACTTCGTACTATCAAATACCGATGGCTACGTTATCGGCGAGGTCGTAAAAGGCGGGGGCGTGCAGCTCGTATAAGCGGCAAGACCAGCTCGCCGCAATAAGCGCTCGGATTTAGCCGATTGTTTTACGCTTGCGGTTACGCGGCGGGTCAAAATTTACGGTCGTAAGCGGTATTTTTGCGATTACCTTGACGGCGCGATGGTTTGCGCCTAGTAAATTACGCGCCGCTTGATTTAAATCGCCGAAA
This sequence comes from uncultured Campylobacter sp., assembly GCF_905371695.1. Lineage (GTDB taxonomy): Bacteria > Campylobacterota > Campylobacteria > Campylobacterales > Campylobacteraceae > Campylobacter_A. The sequence goes on from NZ_CAJPMA010000052.1 coordinate 3,538, forward strand.
TTTTAGGCGCGAGGGACGGGTTATGCTCGCCTATTTATAGAAATTTAATATTTTTTAAAATATACTCGCTAATTTCTAACTTTCAAAAACGGAACGTAAAATGGAATTTTTAACAGACGTTATCAAAAATATTAATTCGTTCGTGTGGGGCCCTTACTTTCTCATTGCTCTACTTTGCGGCACCGGACTATATTTTACGTTACGGCTAAAATTCGTACAAATTTTCAAATTTAAAGACGCCTGCGGGCGATTGTTCGGTAACTTTTCGCTGCACGGACACGCCGCGGGTAAAGAAGGCATGAGCTCGTTTCAAGCAGTAGCTACCGCAGTCGCGGCGCAAGTAGGCACGGGAAATTTAGTAGGCGCCAGTACCGCGCTTATCTTAGGCGGCCCGGGAGCTATATTTTGGATGTGGTGCGCTGCGTTTTTAGGGATGGCGACGAATTTCGCGGAAATTTGCTTAGCGCAAATTTATAGAGGCAAGGACGACAGCGGACACGTCGTGGGCGGGCCCGCGTTTTACATCTCAAAAGGGCTCGGCGGGCGCACGGGCAAGGCGCTCGCGGCGTTTTTCGCGGTCGCGATCATCTTTGCGCTCGGCTTTATGGGCAATATGGTGCAGGCAAACTCCATTTCGGACGGCTTTAACAGCGCGTTTGGTATCCCTAACTGGATGAGCGGCGCGGCGCTTGCGGTTATCTGCGCGGTCGTTTTCATCGGCGGTATAAAAAGCGTAGCGCGCGTAGCCGAAAAGGTCGTGCCTACGATGGCGATACTTTACGTTTTAGTGGGCCTAGTCATAATAATCGCGAATTTTAAAGAGGTCCCCGGCGTCGTCGCGCTTATTTTCGAAGCGGCGTTTAACCCGTCGGCGGCTTGGGGCGGGGCTACGGGGGCTACGATCGCCGCGGCCATGAGATACGGTATCGCTCGCGGACTGTTTTCAAACGAAGCTGGCATGGGCTCGACGCCTCACGCGCACGCCGCCGCCAAGGTCGCGCACCCGGTAGAACAAGGAGTGCTCGGCATAGTTAGCGTATTCGTAGACACGTTCGTGGTGTTAAATATCACGGTTTTTGTAGTATTAAGCTCTGGCGTAGTGGCGTTTAAAGAGGTTGCCGCGGGCAAATTCGAGCCTATTTTCAAGGGGATTACGCTCGTGCAAGAGGCGTTTTCGGCGCACCTTTTAGGAGGCCTGATAGGATATAGCTTCGTAGCCGTTTGCCTATTTTTCTTTGCGTTTACTACGATCATAGGCTGGTATTATTTTGCCGAGACGAACGTAAGATACCTGTTAGGAAGCCGCTTCGTGCGCTTATTTCAGGTGTTAGTCGTGGCATTCGTATTCGTCGGCAGCCTGCTTAAAATCAACCTAGTTTGGGAGTTATCCGATCTTTTCAACGGGCTTATGGTCGTGCCTAACCTCATCGCCCTGCTCGCGCTTAGTCCCGTCGTAATCAAGCTTTTAAACGACTACGACGCCAAAAAGCCTTACAAAAGGGACGATTATTTAAATAACCGGTCGTAGGCGGCCTAGAATTTAAGGCGCGCGTTAAACGCTAGCGTTTTGGCTTAAACCTCGCAAAATCTATGCCCATAGACTTTAAAACCGCCCGCGAATAGTAGTAAAAACTATAAAATATCTCGTCGTCGTAAAAGCCATCGTCCCAAAGCTCCTCGTCGTCTTCGTCGCTTTGGGGCCACAGGTATTTTTCCGCAAGCATATCCGAAAAATTCGCTAGCGGCGCGGCATGCTCCATCTTGTCCGCGTCGTCGCAAATTTTTAGTATAAACGCAAAAAATTCGCCCAAACTTGCCGCAATAAACTCTGCCGCGTCGTTTCGCTCTTTGTTCGCTAATTTATCCGCCTCCGCGCGCGCTTGCATAAAAATTCGCGCCAAAAACAGGAGCGCGAAAGGCGTAGCGTGCCAAAGAGTACCTTGATGCTCGATCTCGTTAAATATCACCGTAAGCGCGTCGTCGACGTCTTTCGCGTCAAATTTCGCCTAGTCAGAGGCGACCGCCGCGCATAACAGTTCGAAAATTTCAGGAAATCTGCTAGCCCTACCGTAAGCCGTAGTAATCCTACTCCACGGCACGTCTTGCGCCTTTAAATTTAAAATATACTCTAAATTAAGCTCGTTCATTTATATTCTCCCGTAAATTTTGCTAGCCGCGATTAACCGCACGGGATTTAGCCCTTAAATTTTAAGCTTGCAAGCCACTCGTCCAGCGTCTTTTCAAAGCCGATTTTTTTACTTTCGTAAAATTTTAGCGGTTTTGAGAGATATTTTTGTTCGACCCAGCCGCCGAAATCGTGCGGATAAAGGTAGTCTTTTTTCTCGGGTGCGGAGTTTATTAGATAAGGAGGCACGGGCAACGGCGGCTCGTTTTGCACGTAGCGCAGGGCGGCGTTTATCGCTTCGTAGCTGGAATTTGACTTAGGCGAGCAGGCTAGATACACGGCGCACTGAGCTAGGATAATCCTAGCCTCCGGAAAGCCGATCTTTTGCACGGCGTTTAGCGTATTTACGGCTAAATTTAGCGCGTTAGGGTTGGCATTGCCGACGTCCTCGCTCGCAAATATCGCCATCCTGCGCGCTATAAAATCAGCGCTCTCGCCCGCGTCTATCAGCCTTGCTAGATAGTAAATCGCCGCATTTTCGTCGCTGCCGCGCAGGCTTTTTATAAACGCGCTTGCTAACCCGTAATGGACATCGTCCTCGCTAACCCCCTCGCTAACGGCGTTCGCGCGTAAAATTTTGAGATTTTCAAGCGTGATTTTAGAGTCTAGCTGCACGGCGAATTCGAGCAAATTTAACAAGCTTCTAGCGTCTCCGCCGCTACTTTTTATCAAATACTCCCTAGCGCGGGGCTCTATTTCAAAGTTTATTTTCAGCGATACTCTATCTATCAGCGCGTCCAGATCGCCGTTATTTAGCGGCTTAAACTCAAAAAGCATACAGCGGCTTCGGATACCGGAGCTTAACGTAAAAAACGGATTTTCCGTGCTCGCGCCTATTACGGTCGCGGCGTAGTTTTCCATAGGCACGAGCAGCGCTTCTTGCTGCGTTTTGCTTAGGCGGTGGATCTCGTCGATAAAAAATAGCGGCTTATTTAGGGCGTTTTCGTGCGATTTTAAAATTTTGCGGAAATCTTCGATCTTGATATTTCCGCCGTCGAATTCGTAAAAATCGTACTCCATCGCCTTTGCTACGACGTGCGCGAAACTCGTTTTACCACAACCCGCAATCCCGTAAAATACGCTATGCGGGATCTTTCTAGCGGCGATAAATTTTCTAAAAACGCCGACTATCTCGGTTTGACCGCAAATTTCGTCCAAACTTTGCGGACGGAAATCTAACGCAAACATAAGCTTTCCTTTTTTGCTTGCGATTTTAGCAAAATTCGGCTTTACCTCTAAATTTTAGCGATCTTTTTAATCTCGTCCGCCGTCATCCTAAATTTTAACCAGCCGCTCTGACGCTTCGCGCCCAAACTCTCGTAAAATTTGATGCTAGGCTCGTTCCAGTCAAGACACTCCCATTCCAGCCTACCGTAGCCCTCGCGCTCGCAAATTTGAGCCAAATGCCTCACCATCGCTAGTCCCGCGCCCCGCCCGCGAAACTCCGGACGCACGTAAAGATCTTCTAAATATACGCCCGCTCGCCCCAAAAAAGTGGAAAACGAGTAAAAATATATCGCGTAACCGGCGGCCGCGTCGCCCTCATGCGCCACTAGCGCCCCTGCTAAGCTTCGCTCGAACAAATGCTCGCAAAACGTCCGCTCGTCTATCTTAACGCGCTCGCTCATTTTTTCGTATGCGGCGAGCTCGCGTATCATCGCGATTATCTCGCGCGCGTCGTCTTTCGTAGCTTCTCTGATCTGCATTTTTTATCCTTTATAAAATTTAGCCTCGCGCCCGAACGCCCGCCGTTAGCGCGCCTTACCCTCTTTAATAACCTTAGCTTTCGCGCTTACGCTTTTTATTTTTAGCTCGTAAACGTTCGTGATTTTTAGCGACTGCTCTATCGCCGCGTCGAAGTGGCGCATGATTTGGGGCGTATATTTTTCGCTTAAAATTTTAAGCGCGCGAATTTTATCGGCGGGTTCGGCGACTAAATAAGCGGCGGTTTTTGCTACCGCGCTTTTAAATTCCGTCGTAAAAAGGCTCGCCGCCTTACCTTGCGCCATCATAACGTCCGCGTAATCCGCATCCCAATTAGGCACGCGGTTACTGCTTACGCAGACTAGCTCTACCGCGCGTCCGTCTTTTAAAAGCCGCGCCTTACTACCCGCGACCGCGCCGTGGATAAAAATACTCTCGCCCTCTCGCACGGGCGAAATAGGCACGCTAAAAATCTCGCCGCCTTCGTCCATACACGAGATTACGGCGTATTCGCAATTATCTAAAATTTCCAGCGCCTCTTCGTAGCTTAGCTCTCTATCTTTTCGTCTCAATTTTTATCCTTCATAATTATTTAAATCCCAATCTATCGGCGCTGCGCCGCGGCTTGCGAGATATTCGTTCGCGCGGGAGAAATGCTTGCAGCCGAAAAACGCCCCTCGCGCCAGCGGGCTTGGGTGCGCGGCGGTTAGTACGAGATGGCGCGACTCGTCTATTAGCGGCACTTTTGCTTTCGCGGGGTTGCCCCAAAGCATAAAAACTAAGCCGTCCCTACGCTGCGACAGCGTCCTAATCGCGGCGTCCGTGAAAATTTGCCAACCGAATCCCGCGTGCGAATTGGCTTGCGCCGCGCTCACGCTTAGCGTCGCGTTTAATAGCAGCGCGCCTTGCTTCGCCCAGTACGTAAGATCGCCGCAGTTCGGCTCTTTTATGCCCAAATCGTCGAAAATTTCCTTGTAAATATTAGCAAGGCTGGGCGGAACGCGCACCCCGCGCGGTACGGAAAAGCTAAGCCCCATCGCCTGCCCCGCGCCGTGATACGGATCTTGCCCTAAGATCACGACTTTTACGGCGTTAAAGGGCGTGAGGTTAAAGGCGTTAAAAATAAGCTCGTTTGGCGGATAAACCGCGCCCGCGCGCTTGGCGGCTAGGAAATTTTCTTTAATCTTTGCGAAATACGGGCTTAAAAACTCCTCTTTTAGCGCCTCTTTCCAGCTCGGCTCGATTTTTACGTCCTCTAAATTTATCCGCATTTTTATCCTTTAAATTTTAGAAAGCTTACTAAAAACAGGCTTTAAATTTCGTTATAATTTCGCAAAAAGGACTGATATGTCGGAAAAAATTTTTAAAAATTTAAACGCGCTTTTAACGGAGCAAAACGCTAAATTTCGCGTATTAGAGCACGAGGCGGCGGGCACTAGCCAAAGCGTCGCAAAAGCAAGAGGCACGCATCTAGGACAGGGAGCAAAGGCTCTGGTATGCCTAGTAAAAGGCGTAACGCCAGCGCAAGACGGCGGCGAGAGCTTTTTAAAAATCGGCGAAGAGAGCGTAAAACTCGCCTCGAACGCGCCAGAAATTTTAAAGCTTCCCGCGGACAGACCCGCTCCCCGCAACGGACGAATTTACGTTTTAGCCGTATTTCCCGCCGATCATAAGGCGAGTCTGGCAAACCTAGCCGCGGCGCTTGGCGGCACGAAAGCGTCGCTAACTAGCGAAGAGGAATGCTCGGCGCTAACGGACTGCGTCGTGGGCTCCATCCCGCCGTTTAGTTTCCACGACAGGCTCTTGCTCGTTTGCGACGAGAAGCTGTTCGGGCGTTTTAGCGAGATAGCTTTTAATGCGGGGCTGCTCGACCGCTCGATCGTTTTAGACGTAAGCGATTATAGGCGCGTCGCAAATCCGCTCGTGATTAACTTCGCCGAGCAAGCGGCAGATCCGGCTTGAAGCCGTAAAATTTCGCAAAATTTCTGGCGGGAATTTTCGGCGCGAACGCTACAAAAACAGTGCAAGAGCGGATAAAGATACGTAAATTTTAGCGATAAAAGCAGAAATTAATGCGGTAAAATCCCCCGAAGCGGGGGAAGGAATTATTTTTGAGGGATCGTAGCGATGACTTGCTTAATCTGCTCTAACGCAGGCTTGCAAGCTCCGTCCTGAGCGTCTTTCGGAAGTTTTTTAAACTCCGCTTTTTGCATTTCGTAAGTGCTTTTCATAGAAGCCATTTGAGGGTTGTCCTTAGTAAGCTCTACGAATTTATCTACCTCTTTGAAGTACTCTTCGCAGCTAGCGGTTAGATCGCCCGCAAATGAAAAGCTAGCAACCGCGGCTAGCGCTAATAACGTCTTTTTCACGTTTTCTCCTTGTGTTAAGATGAACCGCGATTATAGCGTGTTTTTTTTTTTGCAAAATTCGGGTTTAGGCGCTTTTAAATTTACGCTCGCGCCCAACCCGCGGTAAGCACGTCCCCCTCGATCGCGCCCGCGCCTCTTAATTTCACTCTCGCGCCCTCTTTCCACGTAAGCTTGGCTAAATTTTCGCCCGTCTCTTCGATGATTAGCAGGTAATTTTCGCGCTCGCCGTTAGCATCTAAAAATCTAGCCACCTCGTATTCGCCGCTAAATTTACCCGCTTCGCCAGAAATTTTCCTAGCCAGACCGCCGCCGCTTTGCACGCTATCTCCTTTTAGCGCGACGTAGCGCAGCCTAAGCCCCGCCGCGTTTAGCTCGTATCTAACGAGTCCCGCGCTTTGTCCGTCCTCGTCGCTTATGCTGCTGACGTTTCGGCCGAGTAAAAATTTTAGCTCGTTTAGCGCGCGGCCGCCGAGCCCATGCTCGTCTATCACGATGTTTACCTTCGTTTTGTTAGTATCGACGCCGCCTAAAAAATCTTCTAGCGCGTAAACGCTTGAAATATCCATAAACGTAACCTTCGTGCAGTCGATAGTTACGTTTTTAGGTAGATTTTTATCGCCTAAATTTCGCATGATTTTAGAGCTCGTGCCGAAATACATCGGTCCGCTGATTTTAATTAGCTTGGCGTCTTGCCCGTCAAGCACGTTTAGGTCGAATTTTTTATTTCGCTTAGATACGCCCGTAGCGTAAAGCGCCCACGCAAGCACGACGCCTACGCCCACGGCAAATATTAGATCCACCAGCACGGTTAGCAAAAATACCGCGGCCGTTACGGCTAGATCTTTTACGGGGATGTGCGTTAGACGCTTTAAAAGGCGGTAGTCTAAAATATCCACGCCTACTTTAATTAAAATTCCGGCAAGCACCGCAAGCGGTACGTAAGCTACCGCGGGCGCGAAAACTAGCGCGGCTAGCAGCAAAAATACCGAGTGCGTCATCCCGGAAAGCCTTCCCTCGCCGCCCGCTTTTATATTGGCCACCGTCCTCATCGTAGCGCCCGCGCCCGGTATCCCGCCTAAAAATCCCGCTACGGCGTTTCCTATGCCTTGACCGATTAGTTCTTGATTGGAGCTATGCTTGGTTTTGGTTATCGAGTCGGCTACCAGCGAGGTTAGAAGCGAATCTATCGAGCCCAGCACCGCTAGCATCAGAGCGTAAGCTACTATGGTAGCGACGTGCGAGAGATCTGGCGTCGGCAGGGCGAATTTTGCGAATCCGGTAGGAATTTGCCCGATGGTAGCGACGTTAAAATTTAGCGCGGCGCTAAGAGGCGTTAAAACCAAGATCGCAAGTAGCGGCGTAGGCACGATGCGAGCGAGCTTTTTGGGCGTGATGTATAAAATCAGCATCGTAGCTACGCCAAGCGCCAGCGCGATAAAATTTACGCCCGCGATAGCCTGCGGCAGCGACTTTATCGCGGCGACCGTGCCGCCCACGCCGTTTGCGCCCAAAATCGGGTTGATTTGCAATAAAATAATGATAAACCCGACGCCGCTCATAAAGCCCGACACCACCGAATACGGGATAAATTTTACGAATTTTCCGAGCCGAAAAACGCCGAATAGTATTTGAAAAATGCCCGCTAGCACGAACATACTCGTAACCGAGCCCAAATCGCCGCCGAAACTCGCTACCGCAGCCGCCGTAACCACCGTCATAGGCCCGGTGGGTCCCGAAATTTGCATCTTAGTGCCGCCCAAAGCCGCCGCGAAAAAGCCTAACGCTATCGCGCCCCAAAGTCCGGCGCTAGCTCCTAACCCGCTTGCGATGCCGAATGCCAGCGCCAAAGGAAGCGCGATGATGCCAGCGGTTATGCCGCCCGTTATGTCCGCTTTAACGTTCATTAATTTCTCCGATTAATTTTTAAAGCTAAAATTATAGCAGTAAATTCGGGCTCGGACGGTAAAATTTTGAAATTTCGGATACGAATTTTAAGCCGCGTCCGTAAGCGAAATTTAGCGGTTTTTTTAAGTTTGAGCTACGAAAACGGGCGGCGCGCGAAACGCTCTCTTGCGGGCCTGGTATAAAATTCGGCGC